>WLDR01000050.1 GCA_009704705.1 Actinomycetota bacterium
CCCTGTTCCTAGTTCGACTCTCGTCGAGATTGTGCGCGGCGAAAAATCCGCCCCGCAACTCATTGAAAACGCCCAGGAGTGGGTCGTGGCGATCGGGAAAACTCCGATCACCGTCAACGATGCTCCCGGCTTTGCGAGTTCGCGGCTCGGCGTCGTCATTGCACTCGAAGCGATTCGAATGCTGGAAGAGGGCGTCGCTTCTGCCTCCGACATCGACGCAGCGATGGTATTGGGTTACAAGTTCCCGGTGGGCCCGCTGCGCCTCACCGACATGGTGGGACTTGACGTACGACTAGGAATCGCCACCTACCTGCAGAGCGAGCTCGGGGAACGATTTGCTCCACCCGCACTTCTGCGCAAGATGGTCGAAGAAGGCAAGCTTGGGCGCAAGAGCGGAGAAGGGTTTTATCGATGGGGCGATTAACGCTTCTCAACGATGAGGTTCGTAATGCGCACCGTGCACAGTCGAGCGCCAGTCTGATCTGTCATCACGACCTCATGACTCGTCACAGTATTTCCCAATCGAATAGCCGTGGCCACTCCTGTGATGACTCCCTCGCGCACGCCGCGATGGTGGGTCCCGCTGATATCCAATCCCACGGCGTTTTTGCCGAGCGAACTTGCGTGGATGACAGCGGCCCACGAGCCCAGTGCCTCACCGAACGCCAGCGAGGCACCTCCGTGCAGAAGGCCGAACGACTGTGTGTTGCCCTGCACGGGCATCGTCGCAACCACGCGCTCAGCAGACTCTTCAAGAACCACAATGCCGAGTTTGTTGTCGAGGGCTCCGAGCTCAATCGTCCATGGCGTGTTCGTCATGACGTAATTCTACCGACCGTTCATCAAGCTAAGGAAAGCACATCATGACTATGACCGCCGTCGACATCGAGGTACTACCCAGTTATGTGCAGGGCAAATGGTGGAAGGCCGAGTCCGGCTCGCCAATCCGGGACGCGTCGACGGGCGACGTTCTTGCGTTCGTTGGGAGTGATGGGCTCGACCTCGCGGGCGCAGTTGACTATGCGCGCACAGTGGGTCAGCGTTCCCTCGGCGAGCTGACTTTCCACCAGCGCGCGCTCATTCTCAAGGCACTCGGTGCGGCGTTGACCGAGGCAAAAGAGGAACTCTATGTGGTGAGCGATAGCACGGGAGCGACCCGGCGGGACTCCCTCGTCGACATCGATGGTGGCATCGGCGTGTTGTTCACGTATTCGTCAAAGGGCCGCAGGGAATTGCCAAATACGCACACGCGCATTGTCGACGGTGCCCATGAGAACCTCTCGAAAGACGGGTCTTTCGGCGGCCAGCACGTATACGAGCGCATTTCGGGTGTCTCGTTTCAAATCAACGCCTTCAATTTTCCGGTCTGGGGCATGCTCGAGAAGTTTGCACCAGCCTTCCTCGCCGGCGTTCCTTCCATCGTCAAGCCCGCTTCACCTACGGCGACACTCACTGAGGCGACCGTTCGAGTTATGGTCAACTCGGGCCTACTTCCCGACGGTGCGCTCCAGCTCGTGTGCGGGGGCGCTCGGCAGGCACTTGACCTGCTCGATGTTCGCGATCACGTGTCATTCACTGGATCGGCCGACACAGCAGCCGGTCTCGCGGTTCACCCCGGCATCATTCGCAAGGGCATCGGTTTTACCGCAGAGGCGGATTCGTTGAATTCAGCAATTCTCGGTCCGGATGTGACGGCAGACGAGCCCGAATTCGACGCGTTCGTCGCTTCCGTTGTGGCCGAGATGACCACGAAAGCCGGCCAGAAGTGCACGAGCATTCGTCGCATCATCGTCCCGGAAGCCGTCGCAGATGACCTGATCTCGGCAATAGCTGCGAGGATTACCGCCCGCACTGTGCTCGGCGATCCGCGTGCAGAGGGAACGACAATGGGTCCACTCGCGAGCACTGAACAGCGAGAAGACGTCGTGCGAAACGTTGACGCGCTCATTTCTGGTGGCGGCCGAATCGTCTTCGGCGATGCAGGAGTCCCACATGTGCGACTCGTCAGTGGCGAAGTGGCCCCGGCTTCGGACGGAGCGTTCATCGCGCCCATTCTGCTTCGCTTCGACGATGCTGATTCCGACGCAGTGCATGAGATAGAGGCGTTTGGTCCGGTGGCGTCGATTGTCACCTACACGTCGCCGGATGACGCGGCCAGGCTGGCCAATCGTGGCGGCGGGTCGCTCGTGGCCACAGTCTGCAGTCACGACCGTTCGTTCGTCGAACGAACAGTCTCACTCATCGCTCCGTATCACGGTCGCATACTCGTGCTCGATCGTGATGTAGCCCGCACTTCGACGGGGCACGGATCCCCGGTGCCTCACCTTGTCCACGGTGGCCCTGGCCGGGCGGGCGGGGGAGAAGAATTGGGCGGTATCCGTGCCGTCAAGCACTTCATGCGTCGAGTCGCGTTGCAAGGTTCACCCGACGTGCTCAGCAGCCTGACCGAGCAGTGGCGCGGCGGCGCCGAAGTGGTCGAGGGCGAGCATCCCTTCCGCAAGCCAATCTCTCGACTACGCATTGGTGACCGTATCGTGTCGGAAGAGCGCGAGATAACTCTCGAAGACATCGGGCACTTCGCTGAATTCACCGGGGACACCTTTTACGCGCACACTGACGAAGAGGCAGCGGCGGCTAACCCGTTCTTCCCCGGTCGTGTCGCTCACGGTTACCTTTTGTTGGCGTGGGCAGCGGGACTGTTCGTCGATCCCGCCCCGGGTCCGGTGCTTGCGAACTACGGGCTCGAAAACCTGCGATTCCTCACTCCCGTGTCACCCGGGGATCGAGTCAAGGTCACTCTCACGGCGAAGCAAATCACTCCAAGAGAGAACGAGACCTACGGCGAGGTGCGATGGGATGCCGTTTTGGTGAACCAGGCAGACGAAACCGTCGCGACCTACGATGTACTCACCTTGGTGGCAAAAGAGGACTAGTCAACGAGCCGTGGCGAGTCCATCAAAGGCAACGCTAATCACGTCATCGGCGAGGCGTTCAGGTGTGATGGGGCCGCCGGGGCGATACCACTCCACGATTGAGTTGATCATGCCGAAAAGTAGTCGCGTCGTCGTGCGCGCGTCAATGTCGGCTCGCAACGAGCCGTCATCTCTCGCTTGTTCAACGAGCTCGGCGACTGCGCGATCGAATTCTCGTCGGCGCGCCAATGCTTGGCGCTCAACTTCGGTGTTGCCGCGAAGCCGAAGAAGAAGGGTGACATAGGGGAGGTCCTTGACGAGGACTTCGACCGCGCCACGAAGCACAAAGCGGAGCCGATCCCCGGCGTCGCCACTTCGGGCCATTTCTTTGGTGAGCACAAGTTCCAGTTCGCTCAACGCGCGGTCGAGTGCCAGACGCAAAAGATCTTCTTTACCTGAGACGTGGTAATAGATTGCAGACTTACTTGTTCCGAGCCGTTGCGCCAACATGCCCATGGAGGTGGCTTCGTAGCCGTGGTCGTTGAATGCCGCGACGGCGATGTTGAGTACGGCGGCAAGGTCGTATGCCTCGCGTCCGGCACGACCATTTCCCGCGCTGCGCGCTGGAGCCGTCTGGCTCATGTTGCCTCCGAAATCGTCCGAAACCTGACTTTACTCGAATCCTTGCCCCGACTTACCCAACCTGTTATAGTCTACTGAACGACCGGTAAGTAGTGTGAAGGAGACCTCATGTCGGGCACCAAGACAGCAATCACAGACGAAAGTTCGCTCGACGAAGCGGGAGCTGCTCGTTTTGCCGAACTACTGGCCAACGATCAACGTGTCGAGCCAACTGACTGGATGCCCGAGGGCTATCGGAAAACTCTGATTCGCCAGATTTCTCAGCACGCTCATTCCGAGATTATTGGCATGCAACCGGAGGGAAACTGGATTACTAGGGCGCCCAGCCTGAAGCGCAAGGCGATCCTCATGGCCAAAGTTCAGGACGAAGCAGGCCACGGCCTCTACCTCTATTCCGCAGCTCAGACCCTCGGCATCGATCGAGAGACGATGTTTGAGCAACTCATCACCGGCGCGGCGAAATACTCGTCAATCTTCAATTACCCCACTCCGACCTGGGCCGACATGGGCTCCATCGGCTGGCTTGTTGACGGTGCGGCAATCTGCAATCAGGTGCCCTTGTGTCGCGCGTCGTATGGTCCGTATGGGCGAGCGATGGTGCGAATCTGCAAAGAAGAGTCATTTCATCAGCGCCAAGGATTTGAGATATTGCTGCACCTGATGCGCGGCACCGAAGCGCAGAGAGCAATGGCTCAAGAATCGGTCAATCGTTGGTACGCACCGGCGCTCATGATGTTTGGCCCGCCAGATGATGATTCACCCAACTCTCGGCAGAGTATGGACTGGAACATCAAGCGCTTCAGTAACGATGAGCTTCGCCAACGTTTTGTAGACATGCTCGTGCCACAGGCGGAGATTCTGGGTGTGACGCTGCCCGACCCGCACATCAAGTGGAATGAAGAACGCGGGCACTTTGATTTCGGAGAGCTCGATTGGGCGGAGTTCCACGAGGTACTGGCGGGCAACGGCCCGGCAAACACAATCCGGGTCGCCCGACGGCGCCAGGCTCACGAAGATGGCGCGTGGGTGCGAGAGGCGGCTCGCGCATACGCTGATGCGCGCATGACAGAGAAGATTGCCTCGTGACCAGCCCAGGAGATTTCGGCGGCCGCGAAACTTGGCCGCTCTGGGAGGTCTTTGTGCGATCCAGCCGCGGGCTCTCGCACGTTCACGCAGGATCCCTCCACGCCCCCGACGAAACCATGGCTGTGCGTAATGCCCGCGACTTGTACACGCGACGCGCTGAAGGCATCTCGATTTGGGTCGTGCGGGCGTCAGACATCACGGCTTCTGATCCTGATGCGCGTGGTTCGTTCTTTGAGTCACCGCAGGGCAAGGAATACCGGCACGCGACCTACTACACCGAATCGGATTCGGTGCCACACCTATGAGCCACACGAGTAATCGCACGATTTCCGACGCGGTAACCGCGGAAACCATCGCCACCTCCGGCTCAATCGCGCCGGAGGCTGTCGCTCGATACGCGATCGGACTCGGGGATGATGCGTTGATTCTCGCGCAACGTTTGGGCGAGTGGATTGCCCATGCTCCCGAACTCGAAGAAGATGTCGCTCTGGGCAACATCGCCCTGGATCAATTGGGCCACGCGAGAAGTTTTCTCAGTTACGCTTCTTCGGCATGGGAAAAAACCGAGGATGACCTCGCCTATTTTCGCGACGAGTCTGAGTTTCGTAACCGGCAGTTGTTTGAGCAACCCAACGGGGACTTCGCACAGACCATAGCTCGTCAACTTGTTGCATCGCTCTACTTTCAGGCCCTGTATAACGCTCTCTGCCAGTCGACAGACCAGACGCTGGCGGCCATCGCAGCGAAGGCAATCAAAGAGGTTGACTATCACGTCGACCACAGCGTGCAGTGGTTGATGCGCTTGGGGCTCGGCACGGAATTCTCGCGCGAGCGCATGCAGCACGGTCTCAACTCGGTATGGGCATTCGTGGCGGAACTCTTTAGCAACGACCCGCTGACAGCGAACCTCGAAGGCATCGCCGTTGATCCTCAAACGCTTCAGGAAGAATTCGATCGGTTGGTGAAGAAGGCAATCGCTGAAGCGGGACTGACGGTACCGACCGTTCCGGCAGCGCGTGGTGGTGGTCGGGCCGGCATTCACACCGAGTTTCTTGGTCCGTTGCTTGCCGAAATGCAAGTGCTCGCTAGGGCTCACCCCGGGGCGACGTGGTGACGAGTCTCGAGAAGGTCGCGCGCCCACGGCCTGCGGACGCGACTGAGCTGAGAATATGGAATCTCGCCGCGACGGTTGTCGACCCAGAGGTTCCTGTTGTCACAATCGAAGATTTGGGTGTACTCCGACGGGTTGAATTGACCGAAGACGGGGGTGTTGTAGTTGAACTGACCCCGACATACTCTGGATGCCCCGCGATTGACGCGATGCGCGACGACGTTGTTTCGGTCTTGGCGGAGGCCGGATATCCCGACGTTCGCGTTGACGTCGTGCTTGCACCCGCATGGACCACCGACTGGATTAGCCAGTCCGGTCGAGACAAGCTCAAAGCGTATGGGATTGCTCCACCTGCACCTCGGCGTACAGACGGCAAGGTAAGCCTCGGTCTCGGCGTTCAGTGCCCCCGGTGCGGCTCACTTCACACCCGGCAGTCATCCCGCTTCGGTTCGACATCGTGCAAGGCGCTCTTCATCTGCCAGCGGTGCCAGGAGCCTTTCGACTACTTCAAGGAACACTGATGGCTCCCTCGACAACCAGGCGGCGCGCTCGATTCAACGACCTCACCATCTCGCAGGTGAGGACACTCACTGATGACGCGATTGAGGTTACCTTCGCGGTCCCCGAAGACCTGGTCGACGACTATAGCTATTCTCCCGGGCAGTACATCGCGCTGCGCGCGACAATTGAAGGTGAGGATGTCCGACGCAGCTACTCCATTTGTCAGGCCCCGGTCACCGGCGAACTCAAAGTGGGAATTAAGCGTGACTTCGGTGGCCTCTTTTCTACCTGGGCGCTTGCGAATCTAAAGCCCGGAATGAAGTTGGCCGTGATGATGCCCGAGGGTTCGTTCGTTTCCCAGCAGCTAAAGCCGGGGGCGCACTTTGTTGCCATCGCTGCAGGCTCTGGAATCACCCCGGTCATCGCGCTGATCGAGAGCGCCCTAGCTTCAGACCCTCACAGCCGCTTCTCGCTCATTTACTCCAATCGCACTGCGATGGAAACAATGTTCGTTGACGACCTTGCCGACCTTAAGGACCGCTACCCCACGCGGCTTGCTCTGCATCACGTGTTGACCAGAGAGATGCGCAGCTCCGAGCTATTGTCGGGTCGGCTAGATGGCGAAAAAATCAATGACATCTTGGAACAGCTCATCTCGCCTACTGATGTGAACGAGTGGTTCATCTGCGGGCCCTTCGACCTCGTGCAGCTTGTTCGGGACACGCTTGCGGATCATGGGGTCGCGCCAGACGAGATTCGCTTCGAACTATTCACGACGGGCAGGCCCGAGGGTCCCGGCGGCCAGTCGGGTAAACCGGTAGTGGTTGAGGCCGGTCAAGACGTGCACACGATTACCTTCCGCCTGGATGGAACATCGGCAACCGTCACCACACCTCTTCGCAGTAACGAGAGCATCCTGAACGCTGCACTGCGAGTGCGAAGTGATGTTCCGTTCGCCTGTGCGGGCGGAGTTTGCGGGACCTGCCGAGCAACCGTGGTCTCGGGCACTGTGAACATGTTGGAGAACTACGCGCTCGAACCCGAAGAAATCGAGCGCGGATACGTGCTCACCTGCCAGTCCATTCCGACGAGCAAGCTCGTCGAGATCAACTACGACTCCTAGGAGAACTCGTGTCGATTGACCTCACCATCACAGGCCGGGTGGCCGAAATCGTTCTCAATGCTCCCGAGCGGCTCAATGCGATGACCGATGATGACCTCACTGATCTGGGGTCGGCATTCACGCAGGCGCAAGAAGCTCACGTCGGCGCTGTGCTTCTGCGCGGCGAGGGTCGTGCGTTCTGTGCTGGTCGCGACATCAGCAATGTGGTGCCGGCAACAGACGATGCGACCGCGTATCTCTCGAATCGCGTGACCCCACTTCTTCGGCAGATTTCCGCTTTTCCGGCCCCAACTTTTGCGGCTGCGACGGGCGCATGTCTGGGAGTAGGACTGGGACTTCTCATCGCGTGTGATGTTGTCTACGTGGCGGATAACGCGAAGATTGGGTCTCCGTTTGCCAACCTCGGTGCAACTCTGGACTCGGGTGGGCATGCCTTGTTCTTCGAGCGTCTCGGAGCACATCGCACCCTCGACTTGATCTTCACCGCCGAGTTGATGAGCGGCGCCGAGGCTGTTTCGGCGGGGTTGTTCAGCAGAGCGGTGGCGGAGGCGGAATTGCTTGAATTCACTCGGGAGCGGGTGGTTCGGGCATCGACCGGGGCAATTGAAGCTTTTCTTGCGAGCAAGGCCCTCGTGCGTGAACTGCGAGATGAACGCATCGGGCTATGGGCTTCGGTTGACCACGAGAACGTCGAGCAGGGTGCTCTTTGCAAGACCGACGACTACCACGAGGGTTTTGCTGCGTTCCAGCAAAAGCGCCCACCAGTTTTTCGTGGCTCCGAACGATGACCGTTCGAGAAATGTTTGACAAGGACGTTGCATCAGCGTCTCTCGGCATGAAGTTGATGGAGGCCGGCGCGGGTCATGCGGTCGTCACGATGCTGGTGCGCGAAGACATGCTCAATGGTTTCGGAGTCATGCACGGCGGGCTCCTCTTTTCGTTGGCCGACACTGCATTCGCGTTGGCGTGTAACGATGGTTCGGCGGTGACCTTCACCTCGGGTGCCGACATCACCTTCCTTCGTCCCGTAGGGCCCGGTCAGCGGCTGACTGCCATTGCCGCCGAGCGTTCTCGATCAGGGCGCACGGGAATCTACGACGTGACGGTGCGCGACGAATCGAATGAGGCTGTGGCTGAGTTTCGCGGCCGCAGTAGATCTACCGATCGGCCCGTCTTGTGGGCCGATTGAGCGAAGTGAAGCGCCAATCAGTCGTCGCCCGAAACTTCGCCGAGGTCAAGACTCAACCGACGCAGTGATTCGGCGAGTTTGCGCTGCTCGGTCTTAGTGAGCCCGGCAAGAATTGCCGCTTCTGCGTCAATCAAGCGTGTGATGGCGGCGTCGACTCGCGTGAGACCCGTGGCGGTCATTTCGACGAGCACGCCGCGACCGTCATTCGGATCATCGCGCCGACGCACCAGCCCGGTTTCGACGAGCTTGTCGATGCGATTGGTCATCGTGCCACTCGACACCAGCGTCTGTTGTAGCAGGGCCTTCGGGCTCAGCTGAAACGGTGAACCCGCTCGTCGCAGTGCGGCCAAAACGTCAAACTCCCACGCCTCAAGTTTTGATCGACTGAACGCTTGGCGCCGCGCGCGTTCGAGCAACCGCGCGAGTCGGCCGACACGAGACAACACCTGCAGAGGGGTGAAGTCGAGGTCGGGGCGCTCACGTGTCCACGCAGAGACGATGCCGTCGACTTCGTCGCGCGCATCCGGTATCGAA
>WLDR01000051.1 GCA_009704705.1 Actinomycetota bacterium
CGTGAGTCCTAACCGCGAGGGTGGTGCTGTGAGTGTGGTGCTGTGAGTGTGGGATGCTCGAACATGTGAGCCAACGACCTCGAAACAAGCGCCCAAACGTTATGCGATCGGCAGGGTTTCTCGGAACCGAAGTTGAGCTCGACATTACCAACGTCGCTCACGGGGGTGTGTTCGTGGCTCGCCACGAGGGCCGCGTGATATTCGTCGCCGATGCAATTCCGGGAGAGCGTGTTCGCGCTCGAATCACCGACGACTCGCAAAAGAGTTTCTGGCGTGCCGACACGCTCGAGGTACTCACACCGTCGAGCAATCGCCGCGACCACATTTGGGCCGAAGCTCGCGTCGAGCGCGATCCGGCCGAGCGACCGGGCGGAGCGGACTTCGGTCACATTGCTCTTGACCACCAGCGCGAATTGAAGGCGTTCGTCTTGACCGACTCGTTGTCGCGAATGGCGAAAATCGACCAGGCCGTGACGGTGCAGTCGGCGCCCGGCGACGACGAAACCAAGGGGCTCGGCTATCGCACGCGCGAGTTTCTTCACGTCGACGAGGACGGTCGCGTTGGCCCCTTTGCGAGTCGCAGTCACCGAGTTGTGACCGTGTCGACCTTGCCACTCGCCACACGCCGCATTCAGGAATCTGCTCCTCTCACGGCAACAATCAAGGGCATCCAGGGTGTCACGCTTGTCGATGCTGATAGCGGGATAGTCGCACTCGAGTCGCGCGACAAAGACGCAACGAAAGCACCACTCATCATGCAGCGTGTGGGCGACCGCGAATTTCAGTTGCGGGCATCCGGCTTCTGGCAAGTTCATCGCCGGGCTCCGATCGTCTTGACCGAAGCCGTCACGCGCGCGATTGACAGCCAATTGTTTGACCCTCGCGCGGCGAATCTCGATCTTTACGGTGGCGTCGGACTCTTCGCTGCCGCGATGGGTGATGCGTTCGGCTCCACCACGCGCATCACCAGCGTGGAATATGACGAAGAGGCAACCGAGTTCGCATCGAACAACCTCGCCGACTGGGTCGGCGCGCGTGCGATTCCGGGCCGCGTTGACCACTTCTTGAGCGACCTCGTTGTCAGTGCGTCGGCCGTTGATCGTTCTCGCTTGAACGCCGCCACGGTCGTGCTTGACCCGCCTCGCTCGGGTGCCGGCAAGACCGTTGTCGACGCGCTCATCGAGCTTTCCCCGTCGCAGATTGTCTACGTGGCATGCGATCCGGTTGCATTGGCGCGGGATGCCCAACTGCTCGCACTCGGCGGCTACGACCTTGCTCACCTCGAGGCGCACGACTTGTTCCCGCACACGCACCACGTCGAAGCGGTTGCTCGGTTCATTCGCGCGTAAAGCTAAGTGACCAGAGGGCCAACTTATGCAGCTGACCCTCTGACCGGATTTAAGTTTGACGCACGAAATGCGAAAAAGGGAAGAGCGAAATTCGTCAGCTTCGTATCCCTGAGGCGACGAGCCGAAATCTAATCGAGGTTCGCGTCGGCCCAGACGACGATTGCGTCGTAGTGGTACTTGCCCAATCCCGTGGCGACCGACTCGTACGAATCGCGATACTCCGACGGCAAGATGAATGACATGGCGAGGCTCTTGTATGCCTCACGCGTGGGTGGCCAGAATTGAAGGCAGAAGTCGTAGTGCTGCCGGATGAGCTGCTGAACCTGCTCGTCAGAAACCGAGACACCGTTTGCCATCGCCTCGGCCATTGCCGTGGTGATCGAGCTGAACTGCTCTGTGAACGACTTGTTTTCGGCTTCGGTGTACTCGTTGCGATATTGACCGGCGTGCATGCCCAGCGGGTTCGTCACGTTTCTGCTCCCTCGTGAAATCTTCTAGCTCGTAAAGTCGTCTTCGAAACTGCGCGTGAGCCACATGTTCTCGCGAAGTCCCTTGCGACGCTTCTCCCACATCGATTCGGCGCCGTTTGTCTGACCGTGTTCGAGCGCCGACTCTTCGTCGACGATCTTGTCGAGGGCGACAATCACGGCAGCTTTCTGCTCGGGGGTGACACCACGCGTGATGAAACGAACGCTGTCGCTCAGGTGCAACTCGTGCTCGTCGAGAAGTTCGCCGTTGTCGGCAGGGGTTGCGTCCGACATTAGAGCGGGATGTTCCCGTGCTTCTTCGGTGGCAGGCTCGAGCGCTTGCCACGCAGGGCGCGGAACGCCTTCAGTACGGCGACACGCGTGGACGCCGGCTCGATGACGCCGTCGAGTTCGCCACGCTCGGCAGCGAGGAACGGACTTGCCACGTTGTAGGTGTATTCGTTCGCGAGCTTGGTGCGAACGGCGGCGACGTCTTCACCGGCTTCTTCGGCCGCCTTGATCTTGTCGCGGTACAGGATGTTGACCGCTCCCTGACCGCCCATGACGGCAATCTCGGCGGTTGGCCACGCGAAGTTGAGATCGGCACCGAGCTGCTTCGAACCCATGACGATGTAGGCGCCGCCGTAGGCCTTGCGGGTGATGACGGTCACGAGGGGAACCGTCGCTTCGGCGTAGGCGTAGAGCAACTTGGCCCCACGGCGAATCACGCCGGTCCACTCCTGGTCAGTACCCGGGAGGTAACCGGGCACATCGACCAGCGTGAGAATCGGAATCGAAAACGCGTCACAGAACCGAACGAAGCGACTGGCCTTCTCGCCGGCTTCAATGTTCAACGTTCCGGCCATCTGGCTCGGCTGGTTGGCGATGATGCCGACGGTGCGTCCTTCAACGCGCGCAAAACCAATGAGAATGTTCGGCGCGAATAGAGGCTGAACCTCGAGGAAGTCTTCGTTGTCAACGACGTGACGAATCACTTCGCGCATGTCGTACGGCTGGTTCGGCGAATCCGGGATCAGCGTGTTGATTTTCTTGTCTGCTTCGGTGATCTCGAGTTCGACATCCGCCTCGTAAACCGGGCGCTCAGCCATGTTGTTGTCGGGCAAGTACGAAACGAGCGAGCGGGCGTAGTCGAGCGCGTCGTCTTCATCAGAAGCCAAGTAGTGCGCAACGCCAGAAATCGTGTTGTGCGTGAGAGCACCGCCGAGCTCTTCGAAGCCAACTTCTTCACCGGTGACGGTCTTGATCACGTCGGGACCGGTGACGAACATTTGCGAGGTCTTGTCGACCATGATCACGAAGTCGGTCAACGCGGGGGAGTACACAGCACCACCGGCGGCGGGGCCCATGATGATCGAAATCTGCGGGATCACACCCGAGGCGGCCGTGTTGCGTCGGAAGATTTCTCCGTACTTGCCCAGCGCGACGACACCTTCTTGAATGCGCGCACCACCCGAGTCGAGCATGCCGATAATCGGCACGCCGGTCTTCAGGGCGTGGTCCATGATCTTGATGATTTTTTCGCCGGCGACTTCACCGAGCGACCCACCGAAGACGGTGAAGTCTTGGCTGTAGACGGCCACCTGGCGACCGTGAATCGTTCCGACACCCGTGACGACCGAGTCGCCGTAGGGGCGCGATTTGTCCATGCCGAAAGCCGTGGTGCGGTGACGAACGAATTCGTCGAGTTCTACAAAGGATCCCGGGTCGAGCAGGCCTGTGATGCGCTCACGCGCCGTCTTCTTGCCCTTGGCGTGCTGCTTGGTGATGGCTACTTCTTCACTGGCCAGAACGGCCTCGTTGTAGCGCTGCTTGAGGTCAGCCAGTTTGCCCGCAGTAGTGAACGGGTCGATCGATTTCGCGTCAGGACTCACGGATTTCACCCTACCGTCACTCGCCCGTTGGGTCAGTAAGCACTTAACCGGCACAATGAACGACGTGCCCGAATTTGCCGCGTCTGCCGCACTCGCCAGCGTTTGGCGATGGATGCCCCACACCGGTTCCACGAACGAAGACCTCAGCGTGCTGGCACGCGCGAGCGACTCGGCCGATGCCCCCGACTTCACCGTGTTCGCAACGGATGACCAGCGCGCGGGCCGCGGACGCCTCGGGCGCGATTGGGTCAATCATGCCGGGGGCTCGCTCGCCGCATCCGTGCTGATTCGGCCTCGCACGCCGAGTGGCCGCGCCCTCAGCCCCACGAGCTGGGGTTGGTACCCGTTGCTCGCCGGTCTTGCGATGACGCGCGCGCTTGCAGGGCTGTTGCCGCGCGCACAGGATGCCCGACTCAAGTGGCCCAACGACGTGCTTATCGAAACACCCGACGGCACGCGAAAAGTTTGCGGAATTCTCTGCGAGTTGGTGACGGACGCTTCGGGAGAGGTTGTCGTCGTCGTGGGCTCAGGCATCAATCTCACGCTGACACGCGACGAACTCCCCGTCGAGACCGCGACCTCGTTGCACCTTGTCGGGGCTAGCGCGACAGACGTCGACACGGTGCTGTCTTCTTATCTCGCCGAGCTGCGACGAGTGACGCGCGTGTTCGAAGCCGCGGAAGGTGACGCGGTTGCCAGCGGCCTGCGTGACGACGTGATTCACGAATGCGACACGCTCGGCCGTCGCGTGCGCGTCGACCTTCCTGACGGCAGCGAACTGATGGGAACTGCCGAGTCGCTCGACAGTGAAGGCCAACTTGTGGTCGCACTAGATTCACCTGCAAACCGGGCGGGCGAGCGCATCAGCGTTTCGTCGGGAGACGTCACGCACGTTCGCGTGGTCTGACCCTGGCGTTGGGCATACTTGTCCAATGGCAAAACAGCGCTCGCAATCTTCGGCGCAGACTGACACCGCGCAGGAATACGTCGTCGCTCGTTTGCACCCCCACGCGCGCACGCTGTTCTTGCCGTCGCTCGGTGCGATTGCGGTTGCCGTGGCCTACGGGCTGGCTTTTGGGGTTCTGCCCGAAGAGTGGATGCGCTTCGCTGCGCTCGCCGCAGCGGCCGTGCTTCTCGTGTTTGGGTGGCTGTTGCCCGTTGCCGTGTGGCGCAGTCACCGCATGACCGTCACCACGCGCCGCGTGATCATCCAACACGGACTCCTGCGTCGCACGCGGTCGGAGATCCCGTTCACTCGGGTGCACGATGTCACGCTGCGCTCGAACATCATTCAAACGATGTTCGCCTCAGGTGATGTGCACCTGGGCACCGGGGCCGAGAGAGACGTCGTGATGCGCAACGTTCCTCGAGCCGCCCTTGTGCAGGCCGCGATCACTGAGCTCGTCGACCGCTCGGCCGGGGGAACCGCGCGTCAGCGACGAGAAAACGCGCGCTGAACACAACGCAAGAATCGTTCGATGCCCCAGCGCGTGACCATCCACATCGCCTCGATGACGATGGCCCCATTCATCTTTGATTCGCCATGTTCGCGCTCGCGGAAGGCGATGGGCAGTTCCACAATGCCGAACCCCGCCTCAGCAACCCGACGAGTCATGTCCACCTGAAATCCGTAGCCCTTGGTTCGTACCGCATCGAGCGGTAGTGCGCGCAAGACCTCGGCTCGGTAGGCCCGAAACCCGGCCGTTGAATCGTTGACCGAGAGGCCGAGCATCGCGCGCGCATAGGCGTTTCCGCCCCGGCTCAGCAACTCGCGACGCCGAGGCCAGTTGATGACGCTACCGCCGGCAATCCAGCGGGATCCGATGGCGAGCCCGATTCCGTTCTTCTTCGCGTCTGCGTTCGTCACCGCGGCGACGAGCGCGGGCAACACGTGTGCAGGGTGAGAGCCGTCAGCGTCAAACTCGATGAGAACGTCATACCCATCGGCCAGCCCCGCATCGAATCCGGCGAGATACGCCGCTCCAAGGCCGTCTTTCTGTGTGCGGTGCATCACCGACACGCGCGCATCCTTTTTCGCCAGCGCGTCAGCCAGAGATCCAGTGCCGTCTGGGCTCGCGTCATCGAGCACGAGTACGTCGGCGTTGGGAAGGGCCACGCGGACCGACTGCACCGCGGAGGAAATGTTTTCGACCTCGTTGTAGGTGGGAATCAAGACGAGTGTTCGAATCATCGTCGAACCTTCGCCGTGGTCGTGCCCGTGGCCGAGGTGAGGTGTGGTTCGCCCACCTCGCCGGGTCGATAACCCCAGACCCAGAAGCGATAGAGAACGAAGCGAACGAGCGTTCCGAGGGCGAGGCCGATGACGTTCGCGGAGATGTTGCTCGCCAAGACTGACTGAAAACCGAGCACGTCGTAGGTGAACCACACGAATGCGAGGGTAACCGCCATGCCTGCGAGCGACGCGGTCACAAACTCCACGAACTCGCGAGCAACGTGTCTGTGGCGGTCGTTGCGGAAAGTCCAATAACGATTGCCGATCCAGTTGACGAGAATGGCCGCACAGGTGCTGAGAAATTTTGCGCCCACAGGGTGCGCCCACCATCCCTCGCCGCCGACACCGAGAATCAAAAGATTGAATATTCCCAGATCGACTGCGAAACCAACGAGACCGACCGCCCCAAACTTGAGCGCGTAAACGAGCACCTGCTGCCAGATTCGTGCAAACAACGACGTCGCCGGGGCGTCTGTCGTGGGCTTGGTCGACATGCGTGAAGGGTGCTTTCGTCGGAAGGTGCGAGACTTAACTGTACCGAGGCATAACGTAAGGATTTCCATGAGCATGACGGTCGGAGTCATTGGCGGAGGTCAACTCGCGCGAATGATGATTCCCGCTGCCGTCAACCTCGGAATTGAGATTTCTGTGCTGGCTGAAGGCGACGACTCGTCGGCTCGCCTCGGCGCAACCGCCGTCGGCGACTATCGGGATGCCGATACCGTGCGCACGTTTGCGAAATCGGTTGGTGTGGTTACTTTCGACCACGAGCACGTTCCTCCGCATGTGCTGGCCGAACTCCTCAGCGACGGCGCGAAGGTGCGACCTGGTCCGCACGCACTGACTTTTGCGCAAGACAAGATTGCGATGCGCACCCGCCTCGCCGAGCTCGGCGTGCCCATCCCGGGTTGGACGACGGCAACCACGCCAGCCGAAGTAGATGCCTTCGTCACCGAATATGGCGGTAAGGCTGTGGCCAAGACCGCGCGCGGTGGCTACGACGGTAAGGGCGTGCGAATGATTTCTTCGAGCGCCGATGTCGTCGACTGGCTCGAGGCGCTCGCCGACGGCGAGCAACTTCTGCTCGAAGAACGAGTCTCGTTCACCCGGGAGTTGGCCCAGCTGATTGCTCGTCGACCGTCGGGCCAGACCGCGTTGTGGCCCGTGGTCGAGACAGTTCAAAAAGATGGTGTCTGCGCCGAGGTCATTGCCCCCGCACCTGGTTCTGCCGGTGCTGTTTCTGACATGGCAGCCAAGATTGCGGTCTCTATTGCCGAGGGACTTGATGTCACCGGAGTGCTGGCCGTTGAGCTCTTTGAGACGGATGACGAGCGCATCCTTGTGAATGAGCTCGCGATGCGCCCGCACAACAGCGGTCACTGGACAATCGACGGATCGACGACGAGTCAGTTTGAGCAGCACCTTCGCGCGGTGCTCGACCTGCCGCTCGGCGCCACCGACATGACGGCCAAGTTTGCCGTCATGGTCAATGTTCTGGGCGGGCCGACCGAGGGCATGACCTCGAGGTTGCCCGCGGCAATGGGTAATCATCCGCACGCGAAGATTCACGCGTATGGCAAAGAATTCCGAGCCGGGCGCAAGGTCGGGCACGTCACTGTGGCCGGCGACGATCTGGATGCAGTTGTTGCCGAGGCGCGTGGCGCGGCCGAGAACTTCAGCAACTGACTCATAGCATTAACCCCATGAGCGACTCCCCCGTGCTGGTGGCTGTCGTCATGGGCTCCGATTCGGATTGGTCCGTGATGAAGGCGGCCGCCGATACCCTGACCGAATTCGGCATTCCTCACGAGGTCGAAGTCGTGTCGGCACATCGCACGCCACGCAAGCTGGTCGAGTTTGGTTCGACGGCACGGTCGCGGGGGCTGAAGGTCATCATCGCTGGGGCGGGAGGTGCGGCGCACTTGCCCGGCATGCTCGCGAGCGTCACTCCGCTTCCCGTGATTGGCGTTCCCGTGGCGCTGAAGAACCTCGACGGCATGGATTCCCTGCTCTCGATCGTGCAGATGCCCGCGGGTGTGCCTGTGGCGGCTGTGTCCATCGGCGGCGCTCGCAACGCGGCATTGATCGCAATAAAGATGCTGGCAACGAGCGACGATGCGCTCATGGACAAGCTCGAAGAATTCGCGAAAGACCTGGAGCGACAGGTGGACGTTAAGAACAGGGCGCTGAAGTCACAACTATGAGTGTTGCGACCAGTCCCATTCGCCACCCCGATACCAGCTCGCCCGACGTGATGCGTTTGCGGGGCTGGTGGCTCGTGGTGCTCAACGTTGTCGTTCCCGGATCAGCCCAGGCGCTGGCCGGAAATCGACGACTCGGTCGCATCGGCCTCATGTCAACGATCATTGGCTGGGTCGTGGTTGTGCTCACGATTCTGATCGGTCTGATTTCGCGGGAGTTTTTGTCCGGGTTAGCCGTCAATTTCTTCATCCTGCTGCTGCTTCAAGCAGCCCTGATCTACTACTGCGTGCTCTGGATTGTGCTGACGCTCGACACTTTGCGCTTGGTGAAGTTCGTCAAGATAGAGGTTCGTCCGCGGGCCTGGATTGCCGCCGTGTCTGTCGTGTTGCTCACAGTCACGGCAGGCGGTGCCGCGTGGGGAGCGTCGACCGCCGGGTCGCTAAACGCAGGTCTCTCCGGCCTGACCGGGGGAGGCAGCATCTTCGACCTCGCACCCAGTGACCCGCCGATTGACGGGCAGTACAACATCCTTGTGCTCGGAGGCGATTCCGGCCCTGACCGCGAAGGCGTGCGAACGGACACGATTCAGGTGGTGAGCGTCAACGCCGAATCCGGCCAGGCGACGATCATCGGTATGCCTCGCGACTTGCACGACGCCCCATTCTCAGACGGTTCTCCGATGTGGTCGATTTACCCGAACGGCTACACAGAATACGACGCTGATTTTTGCGTCGAGTTCGCCTGCCTCAACACGATTTACACCGACATCGAGTTGAATCACCCGGAACTGTATCCCGATGCGGTTGCGAGCGGGAGCTCACCCGGAATCGAAGCAGTGCGTGACGCCGCGGAGGGCATCACGGGCTTGACCATCCCGTATTTTGCGCTCATCGACATGCAGGGTGCAGTGGATCTCATCGATGCC
>WLDR01000052.1 GCA_009704705.1 Actinomycetota bacterium
ACGGGACGCGCCGTGGAAATGGCCGTCGAAGCCCTGCCGAGTTCGTTCGTCGGAGACGTGCTTGTGTTGAACGGCGACGTGCCTCTGCTCGACGCCGACACGTTGCGCGACGCCGTCGCCGCGCACCGAACCACCGGCACCGCAGCCACGCTGCTCACCACGCTTCTCGACGAACCCCACGGCTACGGTCGAATCATTCGGGATGATCACGGCACGGTCGATCGCATCGTCGAGCACAAAGACGCAACGACGGTCGAGCTCGAGGTCAACGAAGTCAACGCGGGCATCTATGTCTTTGCATCCGCGCCACTTCGCGCGACGGTCACGCGTCTCACGCAAGACAACTCACAGGGCGAGAAGTACCTGACCGATGTTGTTGGCCTTTTGCGCGGACAACAACTTACCGTGAGCGCATCCCGCGTTTCGCCGTCGTGGAAGGTTGAGGGCATCAACGACCGCGCGCAGCTTGCGCAAGCGGCCGCTCACCTCAACGCGCTCATCATTCGTGGCTGGCAGCTCGCGGGCGTCACAATTGTGGATCCGGGTACCACGTGGATTGACCTGCAGGTCACGCTCGGTCTCGATGTCGAGGTCAAGCCCGGCACGCAACTGCTGGGTGCGACGACCATCGACGAGCGAGCCGTCATCGGCCCGGACACAACTCTGGTTGACACAGAAGTGGGTGCGGGTGCCGTCATCAAGCGCACGGACGCGACACTGGCCGTCATCGGCGAAGGTGCCAACGTTGGGCCGTTCTCGTATTTGCGCCCTGGAACCTACTTGGGTGCCGATGGCAAGATCGGCACGTTTGTTGAAACGAAGAACGCGACAATTGGCGCGGGCAGCAAGGTGCCGCACCTCTCATACATCGGTGACGCCGAGATTGGCGAGCAGAGCAACATCGGTGCTGGCACCATCGTTGCCAACTACGACGGCGTGAACAAGCACCGCACTACCGTCGGCTCACACGTGCGGTCGGGTTCTCACAATGTTTTCGTTGCCCCCGTTACGATTGGCGATGGAGCGTACTCGGGCGCGGGAACGGTCATCCGAAAGGATGTTCCCGCCGGAGCACTCGCCGTCAACGTGGCACCACAGCGCAACATGGACGGCTGGGTTGTCGCCAACCGCCCTGGTACAGCAGCCGCCGAAGCAGCGTCGCGTTCGAGCGATTCCGGCGCCTCAAACTCACCCGCACAAAACTGATACGCGAAAGAGGAACCGTGAGCGAGATCACCACACCCAACAAGAAGAAGCTCGTTCTCGTTTCCGGTCGGTCACACCCGCAGCTCGCGAATGACATCGCGTCGCACCTCGGCATTGAGGTGACCGAGACAGACCTGCGCACGTTCGCAAACGGTGAGATTTACGCGCGCTATGGCGAGAGCATCCGTGGCGCTGATGTGTTTGTCTTGCAGTCGCACGGCACACCGATCAACGAGTGGATCATGGAGCAGCTGATCATGCTCGACGCGCTCAAGCGGGCGTCGGCCAAGCGCGTCACCGTCGTGGCTCCGTTCTATCCCTATGGCCGCCAAGACAAAAAGGGTCGTGGACGCGAACCCATCTCGGCTCGCCTGATGGCAGACCTTTTTAAGACGGCGGGCGCGAACCGCATCATGAGTATTGATATTCACGCGTCGCAGATTCAGGGTTTCTTTGACGGCCCATTTGACCACCTGTTCGGCATGCCGGTTCTGCTCGAGCACTTCCGCGCGCAGCTTGACCCCACCACGCTTACTGTGGTTTCACCCGACATGGGACGCGTGCGCGTGGCCGACGTGTGGAGCCAGAAACTCGGTGTCCCGCTCGCGATCATTCACAAGCGCCGCGACCCCAAGGTGCACAACGAGGTCACCGTTCACGAGATCGTCGGTGAGGTCAATGGTCGCGTGTGCTTGCTCGTTGACGACATGATTGACACCGGTCGCACAATCGTGAAGGCTGCCGAAGCTTTGAAGGCCAACGGCGCCATTGGAGTCGTCGTCGCAGCCACGCACGCGGTGTTCTCGAACCCGGCGAGCGAGATCTTGCAGAACCCGGCAATTGATTCCGTGGTTGTGACAGACACGTTGCCGATTCCCGAAGAGAAGCGATTCCCCACGCTCACGATTTTGCCGATTGCACCGCTACTCGCACGCGCAATTCGCGAGGTCTTCGACGACGGTTCGGTGACGAACCTCTTCGACGGCGCCGCCTAGGCCCGGCGAATGAACTAGACGCCGAGCTCGGCTCGAGTCGGCGGGTTACACCCGGCGCGTGAGCAGGTGAGCGCGCCCACGCGAGCGGCCAGCGCGAGAACATCCGCCCACTGGTCTGGCGTCACGATGCGCAACCGACTTGTTGCGGCGTGGCCGAGTGCGTCGAGCTGTTGCAGGCCAAACAGCGTTGCCCCCAAGAACGAGTCACCGGCACCGACCGTGTCGACGAGCTCGATGGTGGGTGCCGCTACGTCGGTCACGCGATGGCCATCGAGGTACAGCGTTGCCCCAGCTGATCCGCGAGTGACAATGACCGCGCGACCCGATTGCGACCACGTTGCGGCCACGGATTCGACGTCGTTAGGGGAATAGAGCCACGCGATGTCTTCGTCACTCGCCTTGATGATGTGGGCGATACCGACCTGGCGTTCGACGCGGGTGCGTTCCGCGTCGCGTTCAAAACCAAGACCCGGGCGGATGTTCACGTCGAAGACAACCGTCGTCTCTCCGGCATCATGCAGACGCTGTGCCGTGCGCTCGATTGCCCCCGCGCCGGGTTCGATCACGAGTGCAACTGACCCGATGACGAAGGCTGCCGGGGGTGACGCGACGAGGTCGGCGAGGTCGAGGTCGGTTAGACCCCAATCGGCCGTGCCGTTGGTGTAGAAGCTGTAGTTCGCCTTGCCGTGGTCGTCGAGTGTTGCGACGGCGAGCGTGGTCGGGTCAGTGGTTCGAATCAGATGCGCCAAGTTGATTGACTCCGGTGCGAGCCAGTCGTGCAACTTCACACCGAACGCGTCGACGCTCATTCGCGCGAAAAAGGTGACGTCGATGCCCAGTCGAGCGAGTGCAATCGCCACGTTGGCCGGTGCGCCACCCGTCTTGGCGTCATACGACCCGTTGGGTTGTTGAATCAGGTCAATCAGCGCTTCGCCGACGACAACGATGGGTTTCGACACAGACGTTCCTTCCCGTCCCGATGCGGGCTACGCGCAGCTAGTGCGTGCTGGGCTCGGATTCGACTTCGCTGCGGTCGCCCGACCAGAGCGTGTGGAACGTTCCGGCCATGTCGACGCGCTTGTAAGTGTGGGCTCCGAAAAAGTCGCGCTGACCCTGAACCAGAGCTGCGGGGAGGCGCGGCGCCCGCAGCCCGTCGTAGTACGAGAGGGACGAGGCAAATGCGGGCACGGGGATTCCCGCGAGCGATGCTCCGGCAACAATGCTGCGCCAGGCAGGAAGCGACGCTGCGATTGCCGTGGTGAAGTAGCCGTCAAAGAGAAGGGATAGAAGACTGGCGTTTTTGTTATACGCGTCGGCGATGCGGTTCAAGAACTGCGCACGAATGATGCAGCCGCCGCGCCAAATCTTCGATACGGCACCGAGGTTGATGTCCCATCCGTACTCGGTTGCACCCGCGCGAATGGCGTCGAAGCCCTGAGCGTACGCGATGATCTTGGACGCGTAGAGCGCGTTGCGAACCTGCTCGACAAGTTGTGTCTTGTCGTCTGATGTGAGGGGGATGGTCTCGCTCGGCAAGTTCGTTACCGCCGCGCGCTGAGCCACCTGCGACGACAGTGAGCGTGCGAAAACTGCTTCGGCGATGCCGGATACGGGAA
This sequence comes from Actinomycetota bacterium, assembly GCA_009704705.1. Classification (GTDB taxonomy): domain Bacteria; phylum Actinomycetota; class Actinomycetes; order Actinomycetales; family Microbacteriaceae; genus RFQD01. The sequence goes on from WLDR01000052.1 coordinate 3,818, forward strand.
CGCCGAGGTCGAGTGACGTCTGAACGGTCCAGACACCTGTTCCCTTCGAGCCAGCTTGGTCGAGCACGATGTCGACGAACGGCTTGCCCGTCTTCGCATCCACTTGGCGCAACACTTCGGCAGTGATTTCAATGAGGTATGACTCGAGCTCGCCCTTGTTCCATTCGGTGAAGATGTCGGCAATCTCGGCGGGCGAGAAGCCACCGGCCTGGCGCAAGATGTCAAAAGCTTCGGCGATGAGCTGCATGTCGGCGTATTCAATGCCGTTGTGAATCATCTTGACGAAGTGGCCGGCTCCATCGGTGCCAACGTGCGTGACGCACGGTTCGCCTTCGGCAACGGCTGCAATCGACGAGAGAATCGGGCCGAGCGTCTTGTACGACTCAACGCTGCCGCCGGGCATGATGCTCGGGCCCTTGAGGGCACCCTCTTCACCGCCTGAAATGCCCGCGCCAACAAAGTGCACGCCCGATGCACTGACCGACTTTTCGCGGCGAATCGTGTCGGTGAAGAGGGCATTTCCGCCATCGACGATGATGTCGCCGGGCTCGAATCGCTCTGCCAGCTGGTTGATGACCGCGTCGGTGCCGGCGCCCGCCTGAACCATAATGATGGCCGTGCGCGGTGTGGCGAGCGACGCCACAAATTCGTCAATCGTTTCACTCGCGATGAAGTTCGCTTCGGGATGCTCAGACACGAGAAGTCGCGTGCGCTCGGGGGAGCGGTTGAACACAGCCACGGTGTTGCCCTCGCGACTCGCTAGGTTGCGCGCGAGGTTCGACCCCATCACGGCGAGTCCGACAACTCCGATGTTTGCTTGTGCGTGTGACATGAAAGTCGAGACTCCTTGCAAAGGTAACGGCGGGGAGGGAAAAATGCGCTCGCAGGGGGACCACATACTGGTTCGACCCGCAAGTTAGCGTCGCATTGAAGATTACCGAATAGTTGCGTTGCGGTTTGTCGCGGGCCGTGCTCACCCCTTTACTGCCGGCGCGATTTCCTGCTCACGAGACCGTGACGCTAAACTGACACACGAACTTCGGCGAGGGTAACCACGTTCGCGAAAGCGAGAAGGTTGACCGTAATCGACGCGGTGGATTGACACTTTTCTTTATGGTGTGATTCCTCGTGCGATTCGCCGAGTACTCACAGACCACCGGGAATGCCCAATACGGCTCCCACACATGAAAAGGAGCCATCATGGCTGAAGTCGACAACAAGGTGCCCGCCGCGGTGCGCACCGAATTTGGTAAGGGTTTCGCTCGTCGCCTGCGCGCCGCCGGTCAGATTCCTGCCGTCATCTACGGTCACGGTTCCGACACGCGTCACGTGTCGCTCCCCGCACACCAGGTCGGACTCTTGCTTCGCAAGAAGAACGCAGTGCTCGATCTTCAAATTGAAGGAAAGAGCCAGCTCGTTCTCGTCAAGGACGTTCAGAAAGACCCCGTGCACATGATCATCGAGCACATTGACCTCGTTGAGATTATCAAGGGCGAGACGGTCGTCGTTGAGGTCCCCGTTCACGTCGTAGGAACCGCACTTTCGGGCACGGTTGTCGAACTCGACATCAAGACCCTTCACCTCCAGGCCGAGGCGATGCACATCCCCGAATATGTCGAGGTCGACATCGAGGGCGCGCTCCCCGGTTTCAAGGTGCACGTCGCTGACGTGAAGCTTCCGGCCGGCGTGTTCGTCGTGGGTGAAACCGACGGACTCGTCGTTCACGTGCACACACCGCGCGGCGTTGACATGGGAGAAACCGCGGAAGAACTGCAGGCGGAGTTGGCGGATGACGCTGCCCACGCTGACCACAAAGAAGAACTGCACGCCGCTCAGCATGACGCTGAGAAGGCGGCCGCGGACGCCGACGCGGAGCTCTCGGGCGCCAAGGCAGAAGCTGAGAAGGACGCGGAGTAACCCTGTCCTCTGACAATGTGTGGCTCGTAGTCGGGCTCGGTAACCCCGGGCCCGACTACGCCGCTCACCGTCACAACGTGGGCCAGATGGCCCTGAGTATTTTGGCCGACGACCTGTCGGCTTCTTTTGTTTCACACAAAGCCGGTGCCCAGGTAGCAACCGGGTTTACCTCGCCCGGTGGCGCCAAGTTGATTCTCGCCATGCCGAATTCCTACATGAATCTTTCGGGTAAGGCGACGGCTGCGTTGCTCAAGTTTTTCTCGCTCGAGCTCGATCGATTGATCGTTCTGCACGACGAACTCGACATCGACTTCGATGACGTGCGTGTGAAGTTCGGCGGTGGTCACGGGGGCCACAACGGGCTGCGCGACATCATTGCTGCGACCGGTTCCAACGAGTTTGCTCGCGTTCGCATCGGCATCGGCCGCCCTCCCGGTCGCCAAGATTCGGCCGACTTCGTTCTGAGCCCCTTCACTCGTGCTGAGCGGGATGCCCTCCCCAACGTGCTCGTCGACGCGAGCGACGCCGCTCGCCTCATCGCGACCGACGGCGTGCCCGCGGCTCAACAGAAGTTCAACACCAAAATCTGATGACCAGTGCGGGCAGTCCCGGCGCACGCCTTCACACCACGCTCCTAGACTGACCACGTGGTTTTTTCTGGGTTGACGCGCGCCCTCGTCGGCTCTGGTGCGCTCGAGAAGGCGCTCGTTGCGTCGGACCACGACGCGGACTTCTCGGTCACTCCGGGCCTCAACGCCCCGCTGCTTGTCGCTCTCTTGCGTCAGAGGGCGGACGCCGGCCAGCCCACCGCGCTCTTGGCCGTCACTGCCACGAGCCGTGAGTCCGAGTCGCTGCAGAATGCGCTTGGCGCGCTAGAGCCCGGCGCGCTCATTCTGGAGTTTCCCGCGTGGGAAACCCTGCCCCACGAACGACTGAGTCCGAGCGCCGAAATCACGGGTCGGCGATTCGACACACTGCGACGCGTCGCCGCGTGGGACGGCACGCAACCGCTGATCGTTCTCGCGTCGGTGCGGGCACTGCTTCAGCCCATCGCGAGCAACCTGCTTGAGGTCGAGCCGATCACCCTCGTGGCCGCGTCGCGAGGTAACGACCTCGACGACCTCGCGCGACGGCTCGTGCACCTGGCCTACACGCGTGTTGACATTGTCACGCGCCGAGGCGAGTTTGCCGTGCGCGGCGGAATCCTGGACGTGTTCTCGCCTGTGGCCGAGCATCCGGTGAGGTTGGACTTTTTCGGCGATGAACTCGAAACCATGCGGTGGTTCTCGGTGGCAGATCAACGGTCGCTCGACGGCGAGGTGGAGCGGGTCATCCTGCCGCCGTCTCGAGAGTTGTTGCTGACCGACGCGGTGCGTCAGCGGGCACGCGAGATGGAACATGAGTTTCCGGCGATGACGGGAATGCTCAGCAAAATTGGCGAGGGGATCGCCGTCGAGGGCATGGAGTCGCTGACACCGGCACTCGTCGACAAACTGGTTCCGCTGACCGAGTACCTGCCACCCGCGACCGCCATCGCCGTGGTCTCTCCCGAGCGCGTTGCAACGCGAGCCGTCAACCTGGGTGAAACGAACCGGGAGTTTCTTGACGCCGCGTGGAACGCCGCCTCGGTGGGTGCGACAGCGCCGATTGATCTCTCGGCCGGCGATTTCTTGACGATGACTCAGATTCGCGCCGACTTTGCTCACGGCCCATGGTGGACACTGAGCCCGTTCAACAGTGGCGATGACGACGACATTCACGTTGCCGGCGATTCCGTTCCGAGCTTTGCGGGCAACGTCGACGGTGCCATTGAGCACGTGGGTGAAAAATTGCGCGACGGTTGGTCGGTTGTCATCGCGGCTGCCGGACACGGCCTCGTCGAACGCGCGCAGCAAATGCTCGCCGAGCACACACTGGCCGGTCGAATTGTGGATGCCCTGCCGGACCGCCTCGAAAAGGGCGTCGCCTATCTGGTGCAGGCCAACCTCGAGCACGGCTTCGAAATCCCGGATTCCTCGCTCGCACTGTTGACCGAAAGCGAGTTCTACGGGCGCTCGGCGACCTACGACAATCGCGGCACGAAACGTCTCGCTGGCAAGCGAAGCAAGAACGTCGTCGACCCGCTGCAACTTGAAGCCGGCGACATCGTCGTGCACGAGACGCACGGAATCGGCCGCTTTCTCGAGCTCGTCTCGCGGGAGGTTCCCAACAGCACGAACCGCAACGCGCCGCGTACCTCGCGCGAATACTTGGTCATCGAGTACGCGCCGAGTAAGCGCGGGTTCCCCGGCGACAAGTTGTATGTGCCCACGGATCAACTCGATCAGCTCACTCGATATGTCGGCGGCGAAGAGCCTGCGCTGTCGAAGATGGGCGGGAGCGACTGGTCACAGGCGAAGTCGAAGGCACGTCGTGCGGTGCGCGACATCGCCGTCGAACTCGTCAAGTTGTATTCGGCACGCATGGCAAGCAAGGGTCACTCATTCGGCCCGGATAGTCCGTGGCAGCGTGAGCTCGAGGAGGCTTTTCCGTTTGTCGAGACTCCTGACCAGCTGACGACAATTGATGAGGTCAAGGCAGACATGGAGCGGGCCATCCCGATGGATCGTCTCATCTCAGGTGACGTTGGTTTCGGCAAAACCGAGGTTGCCGTGCGCGCCGCGTTCAAGGCAATTCAAGATGGCAAGCAGGTCGCCATGCTCGTGCCAACGACGCTCCTCGTTCGCCAGCACGCTGAGACGTTCAACGAACGATTCGCCGGGTTCCCCGTTCACCTGCGTGCTCTGAGTCGGTTTCAAAGCGACAAAGAAGCCCGCGAAACGCTGGCCGGTCTCGCCGACGGCACGATTGACATGGTCATCGGCACGCACCGACTGCTCAGCGACAACGTTCGGTTCAAAGACCTAGGTCTCGTCATCATCGACGAAGAGCAGCGCTTTGGTGTTGAGCACAAGGATGCCCTGAAGAAACTCAAGACAAACGTCGACATACTCGCGATGAGCGCCACGCCGATTCCGCGCACGCTCGAAATGGCGGTCACGGGTATTCGTGAAATGTCGACGTTGGCAACACCCCCAGAAGACCGGCATCCGATTCTCACGTTTGTGGGCCCGTATTCCGAGAGACAAGTCGCGGCTGCCATCCGTCGTGAGTTGCTTCGCGAAGGGCAGATTTTCTTCGTGCACAACCGGGTTGCCAGCATCAACCGGGTTGCCGCGCAACTGGCGGAACTCGTTCCCGAGGCGCGCATCGGGATCGCACACGGTCAACTGAGCGAAAACCAACTTGAACAGGTCATCGTCGACTTCTGGGAACG
>WLDR01000053.1 GCA_009704705.1 Actinomycetota bacterium
GCTGGTAGTTATCGGAAGATGATGGTGCGCACGCCGTCAAGCAGAACGCGGTCTTCGCTGAACCACTTCACGGCTTGCGTCAGAGTGCGGCTCTCTTCGTCCTGACCGATTGCTTGTAGTTGTTCCGGCGTTCGCGTGTGGTCAACCCGCACAACGTTCTGCTCGATAATCGGGCCCTCGTCGAGGTCGGTCGTCACGAAGTGCGCGGTTGCTCCGATGAGTTTCACACCGCGCTCGTGCGCCTGCTTGTAGGGGTTCGCACCCTTGAACCCGGGCAAGAACGAGTGGTGAATGTTGATGATTCGACCGGCGAGCGTGGCACAGAATTCGGGAGAAAGAATCTGCATGTACCGAGCGAGTACGACGAGTTCGATGTCGTGGTCTTCAACCGCCGCAAGTACTCGTGCTTCGAATGCGGCTTTGGATTGCGCATCCGTCACCGACATTGATTCAAACGGCACGCCGTAAAACTCGGCCAGACCAGCAAGGTTGCTGTGGTTGCTCAAGACGAGCGGGATGTCGACCGACAATTGTCCCGCGCGCTGGCGAAACAGCAGGTCGTTGACGCAGTGCGCTGCCGTGGTGGCGAGCACCAGAGTGCGCAATGGACGACCGACGACATCGATGCGATGTTCCATGTCGTACTTTGCGACCACGGGCGCCAATGCCGTCTCGAATTCGTCGCGCCCGGTTGGAGTTTCGACCTGCAGTCGCATGAAAAAACGGCCCGTGTCATCGCTCGAGAACTGCTGGCTCTCGGTGATGTTGCCACCCGCAGTAACGACGGCGCCACTGACTGCGTGCACGATGCCGGGTCGGTCGTCACACACGAATGTCAGAACCCAGTGCGAAGCGGAAGTCATGAGTTCAAGCCTAGAGGCGCGGCGCACATCCGCTCTGCCGGTGGGGCATGCTCTGGGCGTGCTGGTGGTTGGTAGGATTTGGCTATCGAATCCGGCGTGTGAAAGGAATCTCACCGTGTCACTGAACCCCACTTTCAACGCGCCACTGGAAGAAGTCGATCCTGAGATTGCTGCGGTGCTTGGCCAGGAGCTCGGCCGTCAGCGCGACTACCTTGAGATGATTGCGAGCGAGAACTTCGTGCCACGCGCGATTCTCGAAGCGCAAGGCTCGGTTCTGACCAACAAGTACGCCGAGGGCTATCCCGGCAAGCGGTATTACGGCGGATGCGAATTCGTCGACATCGCCGAAGAGCTCGCCATTTCTCGTGCCAAGAGCTTGTTCGGTGCGGCCTACGCCAACGTGCAACCGCACGCCGGCGCCACCGCGAACGCGGCCGTGCTGCACGCCATCGCCCAGCCCGGCGACATGATTCTGGGATTGGAACTCGCGCACGGCGGACACCTCACGCACGGCATGCGACTGAACTTCTCGGGCAAGGTCTACACCTCAAGTGCTTACGGAGTCGACCCGAAGACCTTCTTGATTGACATGGACATGGTTCGCGACGCTGCCAAGCAGAACAAGCCGAAGGTGCTCATCGCCGGCTGGTCTGCCTACTCGCGTCAGCTCGACTTCGCCGCCTTCCGTGAGATTGCCGACGAGGTTGGCGCCAAGCTGTGGGTAGACATGGCGCACTTCTCCGGACTCGTTGCGGCGGGCGTTCACCCGAGCCCCGTTCCCTACGCTGACGTGGTTTCGTCGACCGTTCACAAGACGCTGGCCGGTCCGCGTTCCGGTGTGATTCTCAGCCGAGACGAAGAGCTTGGCAAGAAGCTCAACTCGGCTGTGTTCCCCGGACAACAGGGCGGCCCGCTCATGCACGTGGTGGCAGCCAAGGCTGTTGCCTTCAAGATTGCAGCGACACAAGAATTCGTCGAACGTCAGAAGCGCACCATTCGCGGCGCGCAGATCTTGGCGAATCGCCTCATCGCCGATGACACGCGCGCAGCTGGCGTGGACGTGCTCACCGGTGGCACCGACGTTCACCTGATTCTTGCCGACTTGCGCAACTCGGAACTCGACGGACAACAGGCCGAGAATGTGTTGCACGATGTGAGCATCACCGTGAACCGTAACGCGGTTCCGTTCGACCCGCGCCCACCGATGGTCACCTCGGGTCTGCGCATCGGCACACCCGCTCTCGCATCGCGTGGTTTCGGCGACGAAGAATTCACCGAGGTCGCCGACGTCATCGCACACGCACTGATGCCGAACCCGGATGTCGCCGCTCTCGCCGCTCGCGTGAAGAAGCTCACGACGGCGTTCCCGCTGTACCCCGGTCTCGAGACCTGGTAAACCTGCCGGTGACCGCTAAGACCCTCGACGGCCTTGCCGCCGCAGCGGCGGTGAAGGCGGAGCTGAGCGACCGCATCCAATCGCTTCGCACGTCGGGAAAAACCCCTGGTCTGGGCACACTTTTGGTGGGCGACGACCCGGGTTCGCACTCGTATGTGGGTGGCAAGCACCGTGATTGCGCTGACGTGGGCATCGAGTCAATTCGCGTTGATCTGCCCGAGTCGGCGACCGCCGCCGACGTGCGCGCCGCCATTCGCGATTTGAACTCGGCCGCTGAAGTCACGGGGTACATCGTTCAGTTGCCGCTGCCAAGTGGCATTGACGACCGCGAGATGCTCGAGCTGATTGACCCAGCGAAGGATGCCGACGGCCTGCACCCCACCAACCTTGGCCGCCTTGTTGCCGGAGTGGGCGGAAACATCACGTCGCCACTCCCGTGTACTCCCGCCGGAATCGTGGAGTTGTTGATTCGCAATGGTGTGGTGATTCCTGGTGCGCACGTCGCCGTGCTCGGTCGGGGCTTGACGGTCGGCCGTCCGCTCGGCTTGCTGCTCACGACCAAAGGACTTGACGCGACTGTCGCGCTGTTGCACTCGCGCACGACCAACGTGGCCGAAGAAGTGTCACGCGCCGATATTGTCGTCGCCGCAGTGGGCGTTCCACACTTCGTTCGCCCGGAATGGATCAAGCCCGGAGCCGCAGTACTCGACGTGGGAATTACGCGTATCGACGACCCGACGACGGGCACAGCGAAACTGACGGGGGATGTGCACCCGGGAGTTGCCGAGGTCGCCGGGTGGCTATCGCCCAATCCGGGCGGGGTCGGGCCGATGACGCGGGCGATGTTGCTCGCAAACGTCGTTCGGCTTGCTGAGCAAGCAACCTGAAGAAACTCGCTAACTACACGTATTGGGCGATGCGTTCGCGGTAGTTGACCGCGTTCTCGATGATGCCCGCGCGTTCAGCCTCGGTCGTCTCTCGGCGGACTTTGGCCGGCACGCCAGCAACCAGAGAGTTCGGCGGCACGATGGTGCCTTCCAAAACCAGTGCACCGGCTGCGACGAGTGAACCTGTTCCGATGACGCATCCGTTCATGACCGTTGCGTGCATGCCGACGAGCACGTTGTCTTCGATCGTGCATCCGTGCAGTACCGCGTTGTGACCCACGGACACATTGCGGCCGACAGTGAGCGCGAAGCCCTCGTCAACGTGACCGCTGCAATTGTCTTGAATGTTCGAGCCCTCGCCGATGATGATCGGCTCGTGGTCGCTGCGCAGAACCGCGTTGAACCAAACCCCGGCACCGGCGGCAATGTGCACGTCACCGGCGAGCACAGCACCCGCAGCCACAAAACCGTCAGGGTGAACCGTCGGTTCCCCGTGTGTGCGGACGGGAATCAGGTGGGCGCGAGCGTCAACGGTCATGGGTCAAGGCTAGCTCTCGCCTACGCTGGAACGCATGCAGCAAGCGGGGTACCAAGTGCGGTTCGGCTTCGGAGTCGAGGGGCTTCGTGCTTGCGCATCCGATGCAGACATCATCATCTGGGTGGATGCGCTGCCAACGCCAACGCCAACGCCGATGCCAACGCCGACTATGATCGACGACCGATTCGCTCATCTGGTCAGCGCCGCCCCAGCCCTTGCGACGCTCATCTCGGCGAATCTGCCGACGAGTCGCGTGGCCGCGCAGTGGGTGCTGGACCACCAGACGAACGTCAATCGACGACTCGCCATCGCTGTCATCGCGGCCAGCCCGGTGTATGCGGTCGATGATTTTCTGGCGGCCGGGTCGGTCATCGACGCGCTGTCTGAACTCGGTCTCGATGCGACGTCTCCTGAGGCGGCCGCTGCCGAAGCCGCCTACCGGGGGCTAAAGAATGCCGTCGCTCACGTGATGTCTGCGAGCGTCGCGGGCCGAGAGATTGCCCCAGAACGAGCGCGGCTTCGCGTGGACACCGACGCGACCGTGGCAGACGTTGTCGTTATTCGCGACGTGCGTTCGTAGTTCAACGAGTGCCATACGCTGGAATCATGTCCAGCACTGCCGACTCGTTCAAAGCCGCATTTAGACACCACCCTTCAGGCGTCGCCGTCATCACACTGGACTCCACAACCGGACCTGTTGCACTGACCGCGAGTTCGGTGTTCTCGGTGAGCGCGGAACCACCGATGTTGGTGTTCTCGGTCGCGAAGATGGCTTCTGCCTCTCAACCCCTGCACGAGTCGTCGGACATCGTCGTGCACTTGATTTCGGTCGACCAGATTGACCTTGCCAAACTGTGCGCGCAACGTGGTGCTGATCGATTCGCCGGAGACGTGTGGACCTGGTCACGTTACGAAACCGGGGAGCCGTTCTTTGATGCACCTGCCGTGCGACTGAGGTGCCGTGTAACAGAGCGAGTGGAGGCTGGCGCATCCACACTGATTGTGGGCGAGGTGCTCGACATCTATATCTCTGACGACGCGGATGCTCAGGCGCCCTTGGTCTATCACGATCGTGAGTGGCACCGCCTCGACGACGGCTCGGTTCTCTAGCTTTCGCTGTCGGGCGTGAAATCGAGCGCGAGCGAGTTCATGCAGTACCGGTCGCCCGTGGGGGTGCCGAATCCGTCGGGAAAGACGTGTCCGAGGTGCCCGCCGCATCGAGCGCACCGCACTTCTGTGCGCACCATGCCGAGCGTTTTGTCTTCGATGAGCTCAACCGCGTCAGGACGAATCGATTCGTAGAAGCTGGGCCATCCGCATCCCGAATCGAACTTGGTGCCCGCTTTGAATAGCTCATTGCCACAGCCTTTGCAGGTGTAAAGGCCCTCGCGATGTTCGTCGAGCAGTTCGCCGGTCCAGGCGCGTTCGGTCGCGGACTTGCGCAAAACGGCGTACGACTCGGGGTCGAGTTTCTGTTTCCACTCATCTTCGCTTTTGCTGACTTCATAACCCATAAATGGATGCTAACCGACTGCTGCCACCGAACGCGTGGAAGTGTTCGTTATCGAACGGATCCGCGATGACCGAGCTGGCTCGGTGACGTCTCGCCGCTCACAGTCGTTCTTCAGCTTTACGAAACGACGGCATTGATATTCTTTTCCAGATGTTTTGAAGAAAGGCTGACGTGGTGAAAAAACCATTTGTGTTGCTCACAACAAGCGCCACGTTGGTGATGGCGCTGGTTGCTTCCCCCGCGCAGGCGACGGCAGGGGCATCTGCGCCATCCGCGCCATCGGCTAACTCTCTGCCAACATCGGCCTCCGCGCCGTGCACCATCACCGGAACGGCCCGGTCGGAAACGCTCGTGGGCACATCGGGCAACGATGTCATTTGCGGTCTCGGTGGTAACGACACGATCCGCGGCGGTAACGGCAACGACACGATCCGCGGCGGCGACGGCAATGACAACATCAGTGGAGGAAACGGCAACGATTCGGTCGCGGGTGATGCCGGCAACGACACCATTGATGCTGGCGCTGGCAACGATTCGGTCAATGGGGTTGCCGGCAACGACACACTTGTGGGAGGACCCGGGGACGACACCGTGCTCGGCGGCGATGGTCGCGACAGCGTTTCTTCGGGAACGGGGGATGACGCCATTAACGGCGGAGGCGGGGCCGATTCGATTAATTCGGGCGCAGGAGATGACACGTGCGCCAACGACACTGCCGATCGTCGCTCGGACCCCTGCACCACGGATGTCAGCGCCCCCGCAATCAGCTTCCCCGCCACCAACAACAGTGAAATTCAGGCGGGCACAACAGCCCTCTTTCGCTGGGTTGCGAGTGATCCGTCGGGCGTCGCAATGACCTGGGGCCAAGTTGGTGGGCCTCCTGGCTGGGTTGACTGGTGCGGTTTCGCAACTCCCGCGCCACTCGTTTCGGGTACTGCCGAAGTGGGCACCTACGAGCTGCAGTGCGCGATTCCTGCCACTGCCGTCAACGAGCGCTACACACTTTATGTTGGCTCCGCGGATGCCATCGGTAACTCGTCACCGAATTGGGCGGGATTTGAGTTCACGGTGGTTAACGGATCATCCGACAACCGCGTTCCCGTGATCCTGGACATTCGACTCCCTTCGACCGTGAGTGTTGGCGAGACGTTCACAGTTGATATTGATGTCACCGACGAATCCGGCACCGCTGGCGTTTACTCGTGGTTCCTCCGTTCCGCTTCACAGGAACCGGCACACACAGGTTTGGTCATTACGCCACTCGATTCGGCCACGTTGATTGCGGGTGACAGGACCAATGGCACGTTCCGCCAGTCCCTCGTGGTGTCGGGCTTGGCTACCCCGGGAACCTACTCACTTCTCGTTAGCATTCGTGACGCGGTCGGAAACCGCGGGGTCCTGACGACCGAATACTCGGTCACGGTCGCTCCATAGCGTTCAACGGGCTCGGCTTACCTCACCCCGACGCGTGCTGACGCAGCGATGACATCTCTGTCGGGATTCCAGCAAGACCCTCACGTGAGTGATGGCTTCTAGGGGGCGGGCTCACCCAAACTGCCGAGAAGGTAAGTGGAGAGGAATGACGCAGGGCTAGATTCGCCCCCGTGCTGGCGGTCGAAGTCGTTAGTTGCGTCCCGCCCACACATCTTGACGATGCTCTGCGAGCCGCCCGGGTGCTGGGCAATCCAGGCCGACAGGTCGTAAACATTGCCCCCAACAATCGTCCAGCAGGATTCGGGAGTGTTACGTGTCGCGACGAGCTCGGCCGTCAAGACCGGCGGGTCGACAACCACGTCGGCCGGTGCGGGGACTGTCTCGGTGGGTGTCGGAGCGGTCTCGGACGACGCGACGGGGGATGGTGATGGCGCGGCAGACATTGACGTCGCCGCAACGCGCTTGCCCCAGGTGACCTCGGCGCCCGAGTGTCCCGCAAGAATGACGAGCACGACTGATGCGATCGACAGGCCGACGACGCCGACGGACGCAATGATGGCGCCCACGCGCACGCCCTTCCCCGTCAATCTCGCGAGCACCACCCACACAACGCTGAGCGCGGCGAGTGCCCAGGCCACGGGCACGAGCGCATCGCCCCACTCCGCGTGGATGCCGGGGTAGCCGACGCGTTCAGCAAGCACTTCGCCCGACTCAGCTGCCACGGTGGCCGAGATGGCCGCCAGCAGTGTGATTGCGGCGCTGAGGTACGAGAAGTGGGTGCGCAAGCGAGGAATAACCACCATGAGCACCATGGCGAGGGCCCCGAGCGGGACCAAAACGGCCACGGCGTGATTGACAAAGATATGCACGGGAAGACCAAAAACCAGGTCGAAAACTCCCGTGGATGCACTTGCTGAAGTCATGACGCCAGCCTAAGCCCCGGCGCTGAGATGGCCCGTTGCCACTCGCCACACTGCCGGCCAACCCTGAGCCTGCCGATAGAATCGAGTCGCGCTTCTGCGCGGGCCTCTAGCTCAGTTGGTAGAGCAACGGACTTTTAATCCGTGGGTCGTCGGTTCGAGCCCGACGGGGCCTACATAATCAAAACACGCCCCTTGTGGGCGTTTTTTGGTTTTGTACCCGCCGGGCGATGAAGCATGGGCCCACGGTGGCACGCGCTGGCGTAATGCACTGCATTACGCGCGTGACACTAGGGGAGTCGATGGGCCCACGCCACTGATGCGACGCATCGCGTTGCTGGTCGTGGCGGGGACCGACGGGGCCTACAAATACGGGAGCCCCGGCCAAAAAGTGGCCGGGGCTCCCGTATTTTTGTCGCGTGTGAAGCGTTCCGACGAGAACCTACTTGGCGCTGGTCGCCGCACGACGACGCGCGCGGTACAGGCCGAGCAACAGAACTCCCGCCGCACCGAGCGAGACTGCCGTGACTGCCGTGGCGGTGGAGTCAAGGCCTGTGTCGGCGAGCGTCGCCTTGGCCTCAGCGAACTGTACAACCTGGTAGCCGCCGTCATAGTCACGCACATAGTCGGCCGTGAACCAGATTTGACCGGCATCCGGTGCCATCCGGACCACGTTTTGGTAGTCGGTCGACAGGTTCAGCACCAAGACGGAAGACATGGTGGTCAGATCGATGAGTTCAACATTGTTGAAACCCCCGTCATCGCCGTATACGTAAGCCTGAGTCCCGTCGGGCGTGAGCGTGACGCTATCCGCGTCTGATACCGCAGTGTCAACGTTCACCGACGACACGACCCCTCCCGTAGCGTCAATCGTTGCAACGTAATCGACCGTGTCATCGACGAGGCACGCCAGAACACCAGACTGAAAGTCACAGTACGACAATTCTCCGGAATCCGTCCAGGCGAGATCCGAGAACGTGTTTGACGCCGTGTCGAAAACGTTCCAACTCCACGCGTTGCCCGTGGCGGTGTCGGAGGTGGGAATGTAAATCAGGCCCGAGGCCGTGTCATATGCCGGCTGCGAGGGGTAAAATCCAGAATTTCCCTCTTCGTACGTTGTAACGACGCCGCTGGACAGGTTTACCTTTGCCACGGCGATCTCCGTATTCGGCCAGGAACCAGTAACTCCTAACACGAAGAGGCTCGAACCGTCTGCGGAGAAGAACATGTGCGAGTTCGAGCCCGCTGTGTCAACAAGCCAGGTGGCAACAATCGCTTTGGTTGCCATATCGACCTTAAAGATCGTGCCCGTGTCCGACATAACTCCCGTCTCTTCCGCGAGGTACGCGTATGTTCC
>WLDR01000054.1 GCA_009704705.1 Actinomycetota bacterium
CACGATTCTCGACCAGGTGTCACCGAATAATCCTGTGCTGGTCATGAATGCGTCGATGCACTACCTCTATGCCAACAGCAAGGCGCTCGAGCTTGCTGGACTCGACGACAACACGGTGGACCCGCCCGGCGGCACTTTTGGCAGGGAGGACGGAAAGCTCAACGGTGTCATTGGTGAAGCAGCCGCGATGATGCTGACATTGGGTAATTTGCCGAAGCCAAGCCCAGCTGATTTGGCCGCGGGTATCAATCAGATTCTCAACGAATGTGCGCGGCAAGGAGTCACCTCATTGCGTGAAGGCGCAACGGGAACACTCGCCGGTGTGGGTGAATTGGCGATGCTTCACCAACTCAACGCAGCCAAGCGCCTGCCCGTTCGAGTCTCGACGTCACAGTTCGCCATCATGCCCGGAAAGTCGCCCAGCCAGGTCGCGCAAACGTGGAAAGACGCCGGCGTCACGCCGTTTAGTGGCGACGAGATGGTTCGCGCAGATGCCTGGAAGCTCACGGCGGACGGTTCGAACCAGGGTCGCTCCGGCTACTTCATGCAGCCGTACCTGGGTGAAGACAATGGTGGTCACGCCAACTGGACCCCCGACACAATGCGCGACGCGATCAAGGCCGGTCTCGACGATGGCTGGCAGATGACGATTCACACGAATGGTGACGCCGCCGTAGAGATGGCGGTCGAGGCACTCGAAGACTTGTTGCCCGGATATGGCAAGAACGACCTTCGCCCGTTCTTCATCCACTATTCGGTGACAACGGATGACCAGATTGCGCGCACCGCAAAACTCGGCGTCTCGGCAAGCCTCCTCATGAACCACGTCTACTACTGGGGTGCTGCTTTCCGCGACACCATTCTCGGGCTCGAGCGAGCAAACCGCCTCGATCGCGCCGCGTCCATCATGAAGGCGGGCATCTCAACGAGTTTCCACTCCGACTACAACGTCTCCAAGGTGCACCCGTTGCTCAGCGCGCGAACTGGCGTTTTCCGTCAGATGCAGGCGAATGGCGAGGTTCTCAACCCGGCGGAGTGTGTCACGCCCGCGCAGGCACTCGAGGCAATCACGACGAACGCGGCGTGGCAGATTCACGCGGATGATCGCGGATCCCTCGAGGTGGGCAAACGTGCCGACTTTGCCGTCGTCGACGAGAACCCGTGGACGAGCGACCCCAACGGCTGGGATGCCATCAAGGTCAGTGCCACTTACATCGATGGCACGGTTGCCTTCGAAGCCTAAGTCGGGCGATTAGGCTACTCACCATGACGACACCTTTTGAGTCTGCCGACGAAGGCATCAAAGCCCTGATGTCCGATTACTTCGATGCCATGCATACGCAAGACATGGAGAAATTCGACAACGTCTTTCACTCCAACTGCGTCCTTTACGGGGTCGTTGATGGGCAACTCAACATTCGCCCCTACGACGTGTACCGCGACGCGGTCGTTGCGCGCGAGTCACCGCAGAGCCTGGGTAACGCCCGTCGTGACAGCATCCTCGAATTCGACCAAATTTCACCCGAAATCGCGTGGGTCAAGCCTCAGCTCGAAATGTTTGGCGGGGTCATGCAGGATTACCTCAATCTTGTGAAGCTCGATGGCAAGTGGTGGATCATGGCCAAGATGTGGGCGCGAGTCGGCGATTCCGCGTGACCAGTGCTGTCGACGAGCTTCGTTCCATTGCCGCCGACATCGCTCGCGAGGGCGGGGCGCTCGCTGCGCGTCGCCGAAACGAAGGCGTGAGCGTTGCCGCGTCGAAGTCGTCGGATGAAGACATCGTCACTCTGGCTGACCGCGAGGTCGAAACCTTCATTCGTGAGCGCCTACTCGAGCTTCGCCCTAATGACGGTTTCTTCGGCGAAGAAGGCGCGCGCGACTCAAGCGCCAGCGGGCTCACCTGGTTGGTCGACCCCATCGACGGCACGGTCAACTACCTCTACAAGATTGGCTTCTACGGCGTGAGTATCGCTGTGGTCGAAGGCGAGGCAGACCCCAGCACCTGGACAGCGCTCGCCGGTGCGGTGATGAGCCCCATCGCAGATGAGTTGTTCACGGCAACGAACGGAGGCGGGGCGTTTCTCAACGGGACGCCCATTCGCGTCAATGCCGATGTGCCGCTCAATCTGGCCCTCGTCGCAACGGGCTTCGCCTATTCGGCCGACGTCCGTGGCGAACAAGCGGAGGTGCTCACTCGAGTGGTGACCCAGGTCAGAGACATTCGTCGACTCGGTGCGTGTTCCATCGACTTGTGCTCTCTGGCAGCCGGACGCGTAGACGCATACTTTGAGCGCGAGTTGAGTCCCTGGGACTACGCAGCCGGTGGCTTGATTGCGCGCGAGGCGGGCGCGAGAGTCGAGGGGCTGAACGGCAATGCGGCGACGGGGGAGATGCTCATTGCCGCACATCCGAGTCTTTTCCCCAGCATCCACGCACTGATCACAGACTGATAATTCCCGCAAAATGCCGTCTTCGGTTGGCGGCGATGGAGCCCTTCGGGGTAACCTAGAGATTCCGCAACAAATCGCTGACTGGCCGACTGCTGGCCTCAGCACGAAATGTGAGGATTGCCCGTGAGTAGTCGCGACAATGAGCTCGGTGCTGGTGCACCCAACGCTCTTCCGTCGCGACGGTCGTTGCGGAAGACCGCCCCGCAGGCGGATGCGCCCGATGACGTACTGAGCGAGCTTCAGCGCCAAGTCACACAGGTGCGTTCAAGCCCTGGTGCCGGTACGGGGGAACTGCGTCGTGATCGCACGCGTTTGCGTGGGGCCACCACAGCGACGACGGCCGACTCCGCTGTTCAATCCTGGGTTGATAGCGCCCCGCTTCAATCCGTCGAGACAACAACAACGGGCTCTATTTCTCTCCCCCCGGTTGTGTTGCCTCCGGTGACGCCACCGCCCGTCACAGAGAATGCGCCTGTGCTCGCTCCGGCCACCGCTCAGATTCCCGTCGTTACAGTGCGCGAAATGGGACAAGCCCGGGGTCGCAAGCCGTCGTCGGCCGTTTCTCGCCCGGCAAAGAAAGCCACCAATCGTCGCGGATTCGCCGCACGCCTCTTCACCCTCACTGCGATGGTGTTCGTCGGGCTCATGGCCGTCGCGACATCCATTCCGGCAAACGCACTGCTTACCGCAGAGCAGGTCGCGCAGATGGCCGAGCAGAGCAAGAACCAATCGCTGGACAACATAGAAGGCCAGAGCGTGGTTGCTTCGGGTAGCGAAGAGACCGTCGGTCGTGATGGGGTCAGCGTGACTCAAGGCTTCCAAATGTCCATGCGCCGCACAGAACTGACCTACACGAACAACCCAAACTCGAACATCCAGTGGCCATTCCACATTACGGTGCCGATTTCAGACGGTTTTGGTTACCGCGTCGCTCCGTGTAGTGGATGTTCGAGTGATCACAAGGGTGTCGACTTCGATCCCGGACTCGGCTCGCCAATCATGGCTATCGCCGACGGCACGGTCACGCAGGTTGTTGAGCAGTGGGGTGGCCTCGGCTACTACGTCATCGTCGCTCACAACGTCAACGGCCTCGTGTTCGAGAGCTGGTACGGACACATGTATCAGGGCTCCATCACGGTCGCACTCGGTCAGAGCGTCAAGCTGGGCGAAATTCTCGGTCAGGTCGGTGACACCGGCATGTCAACCGGTGCCCACCTTCACCTCGAGATTCACATGAACGGTGAGCCGGTCGACCCCTACGCGTTCCTCATCGAACACAACCGCTAGTCGCGCCGGTCATTCGTGCGCTTTGGGAGGCACGGAACGTAACCGGAATTTGCCATTCCGCGCGAAGTGATAATATTTGTCCGTGCGTTTGCCTTGTGCATTCGTCACGCCCTGATAGCTCAGTGGTAGAGCACTTCCATGGTAAGGAAGGGGTCGCGAGTTCAATCCTCGCTCGGGGCCCGGTTGAGACAGTCTTCGCTTTTTGCGTGCGCCGTTTCCGCCGTGGCTGGGTAGCTCAGTTGGTTAGAGCGCACGACTCATAATCGTGAGGTCGCGGGATCGTGCCCCGCTCCAGCTACAAAATAGAAAAGTCCCCTTCATGGGGACTGTTCTATTTTGTGCTGTCGCGAGGGGTTGCACGATCCCGGGGATCTGGGGACCCACGCTGGAAGCGGGGCATGGCCCCGCGCGTGGGAGCCCGCTCCAGCGCTAAAGCATCGCCAAACCGTCGGGGACCGCTCCAGCCCATGCGAGGCCCTACTTGCCAGCGAGTTGACTCACGCGACCAACAGACACCCCGAGCAACTCCGCGATATCGCCCCCGGAGAAGTGCTGTGCGCGAAGTTCTGAAACAACGAGGCGGGTCTGACTCGCCGCCGCCTTCTGCAATTCGGCTGCGCGGCGAGTAGCTGCCCTAGCCGCCAACACTTCGTTGCCTAGTTCACCTAAATCAGGCACGAGAACTATCTCAAATGCTGAATGGTCAATGGTCGACTCAACGGTGTCGAGGAAATCGATAACTTGCTGTCGAGCGTTCCGGAGCTTGCGAACCTGAGTGATGTTCTCCGGATCAATCTCCAGTTCCCATCCGCCTCTCCAAGGCCGCGCTTTCACGTTAAGTGTTTTCATGACATGTTCCTCACTTCGTCAATCGCGTTCAAAACTATTCGAGTCACACCGGGCGAAACTTCTCGCGTCTGCGTGATTGTCACGGGGCGTTTTAGCAACGGATGCGCCCATTTTTCGTGATCCCCTTTGCCTTCTTTTGAGACGAACCCAGCTTCCAGAAGGAGCTTGACGAGGTCCCGCCTTTTCATTGGTTTCACGAAAACTTTATACCCCCTAAATTTTTTCGCCAAGCGGGGTCATCCTGACTTTGTGCGGAAAATCGGCCAGATTGAGGGCGGGACAACTGCCAATGCCGTTCGCACCCGAATGGTCGTAGCCTGAGGGCTATGAACAACTCATTCCTGCGCCTGGGGGCCGATCGCCAACAGGTACTCGACGACACGTTCGACCTCGTCCAAAAGATGTGGTCGGGCATGGACAAAGCCCGCGAAGGCGAACCGGAAATCACTGATGAAACCTGGTCGCTTCTCGCCGAAACGTTGCCCGAACAGGGCATCGCCCCCACCGCCGCAATCGACGAAGCCGCCACGGTGCTCGACCAGTCGCTTGCCCAGTCGCGCCCGCGCTTCTTTGCCTACATCGGCTCGAGCGGACTCGAGGTCGGCGCTGTAGCCGACTTCTTGGCGGCGTCGTACGACATCAATGTTGCTATCGATGCGCGAGCATCCTCGTTTCTTGAAATTCAAACGGGCAAGTGGATGGCCGAATTCATTGGCTTTCCCGGCCGGGGCCTCTTCACCTCGGGTGGCACGGTGAGCAACATCACTGCGCTCGCCGCGGCCCGCCAGAGGGCGGTGCCCGAATCGCGCGAGTTCGGCAACACGGTGCCGATGGCCGTCTATGTCTCGAGCGAGGCGCACTACTCGAATAAGCGAGCGGTCGAGTTGCTCGGCCTCGGCACACGATCCGTTCGAGCGATCCCAATCGATGACCATCACCGCATGAACACGGCCGCACTCGAAGCTCAAATCAAAGAGGACATCGCCGCCGGCGTCAGGCCGACGTGCATCATCGCCTCGGCGGGCACGACGCTCACCGGCGCGATAGACCCGCTGCGCGAGATCGCTCGCATTGCCAAGAAGTACGACGTGTGGATGCACGTCGACGGAGCGTACGGGGGCCCCGCCGCCGGCACCGACCTCGTTCGCGAACAGTTCGACGGGCTCGACCTCGCCGACTCGGTCACTATCGACGCACACAAGTGGATGTTCGTGCCGAAGGCCTGCTCGATTGTTCTCGTGCGTGACTACTCGGCCCTCGCCGCCACGTTCGGACACAATGAGGCCTATATGCCTCACGACACTGAGGACCCGAACCCGGTTGACGTCACGCTCGAATACTCGCGCCCGTTGCGCGCGCTCAAGCTGTGGCTGGGGTTCAAGGCGCACGGGGCAGCCGAGTTCCGGCAGGCAATCGAGCACGACATCATGTTGGCGCGGGAGACCTACGCGCGCGCATCCGCCGACCTGTCGATTCGTGTCTTGCCCCACCCGCCCGCGCTGTCGGTCGTGCCGATGCAGCACGTACCGGCGGGCATGACCGACCGCGACGAGATCAGCGCCCACAACGCTGCCCTGTGCGCCGCAATCATCGACGACGGTCGCGTCTACCTGTCGCCCGCACAGATTGATGGCGAGACGTGGTTGCGCCCGTGTTTCACGAACTTTCGCACTGACATGAGTGACGTTGATGCGCTGTTCGAGGTCATCGACGAACTGGGCACCAAACTCGCCGGAGTCTGATGCGGCAGGTGTTGAGCCACCCGCCTGAAGAAAATTCCTCGCACGAATTGGGCACGCATCACTAACCTGACTAAATGAGGGAAATTCTTTTTCGCGACTACGTCGCCTCTGACCTCGACGCCCTGATGCGCCTGTGGAACCAGGTCACAGCCGCCGGGGCTGAGCCCGTCTACTCGTTGAGCGAAGTGGTTGCCTCGTGCGAACAAGACGTCGCCGTCGCTGCAGTGGATGCCCATGGAGAAGTTGTCGGCATGGCCGTCGCACGCGCGGCACATGACCAGGGTTGGATCGTGTTCTTTGCGACGGATGCCGACCACCGACGCCAGGGAATCGGCGACCGGTTGCTCGCCGCGGTGGAGCAACGCCTCGCGCCTCAAGGGTTGACACGAATTTCGGTGCTGGTGCCGGATGACCAACTCAATGTGGGAGTTCTTACGCGAGCCGGGTTCAAAGACAAGAAGCACCTGAGCTACTTCGAGCGCGAGATTCCCGTTCGTGGCAAAGAGATGACGCTGTTGCGCGAACTTGGTGGCCGCATTCTTTCTCGAGACCTGTGGGGCAACATCGCGGGAATGATAGAAGAGAAGAACCTTCTCGAACGTCGCCTCGTTCTTCCCTTGGCGAATGCGTCGATGGCCGAGTCGTTCGGCGTCGAGCCTCCGCGCGCGATTGTGCTCTTTGGGCCTCCGGGAACCGGCAAGACCACGTTTGCCAAGGCGATTGCATCTCGGCTGGAGTGGCCCTTCGTCGAAGTCTTTCCGTCGCGTCTGGCTGCGACGCCCGAGGGCCTCGCGGGCGGCCTTCGACTGATTTTTGAAGAAATCGCCGAGCTCGATCACGCGGTGGTCTTCATTGACGAGGTGGAAGAGATCGCGTCACAGCGTGGAGGCGAACCGCCGTCGTCAACTCAGGGCGTGACGAATGAGCTGCTCAAGCTGATCCCCGCTTTCCGTGAGAAGCCGGGCAAGTTGCTCATCTGTGCGACGAACTTCATTCGCGCTCTCGACGACGCGTTTCTGCGTCACGGGCGGTTTGACTACGTGATTCCCATTGGCCTTCCCGATGAGGATGCGCGTCGCGCGATCTGGACCAAGTTCATCCCCGACACCGCAACAACGATCGATGTCGACACTCTTGTTGAGCGCAGCGAGGGGTTCTCTCCCGCTGACATCGAGTTCTCGGCTCGCCAGGCATCGCAGACGGCGTTTGAGAAGGCCATTCTCGGAGGCGAGAATCTGGGGCCAGACATGACCGACTACCTCGACGCCATTGGGGCCACCAAGACAACGGTTTCGACAGAAGTAGCGGATGCGTTCCGCCACGACATCGAGAATCTCGCGCGCACCTAAAACGCACGCGTGTGCAGTGCCAAACTGGATACATGAGTACAGGTTCATCCACGGACGCATCGACATACGTCGAACTTCTCCCTCGCACGAAGCCGAACTACCCGAAGACACTTGTCACCACCGACGGTGTATCGACTGCCGGCTCGGGCGACAAGACAGTGCTTGAGATCGACGGCGCCGCACTCGAGACATTGGCCTATGAGGCCTACCGCGAAGTCAACTATTTTCTGCGTGCCGAACACCTGGGCCAGCTTCGCAAGATCATCGATGACCCAGAGGCGTCGGGTAACGATCGCTATGTGGCGCTCGACCTGCTCAAGAATGCGAACATCGCCGCCGGCCGAGTGCTGCCGATGTGCCAAGACACCGGCACTGCACTCGTGTTTGCCAAGCGCGGTCACCGCGTGATGACGGACGGACAAGACGCAGCTCACATTTCGAAAGGCATCTATCGCGCCTATCACGACCTCAATCTTCGGTACTCGCAGTTGGGTCCGACGACGATGTGGAAAGAGGCGAACACGAAGTCGAACCTCCCCGCCGAAATCGACATTCAGCTCGCGCCTGGTGACACGTACGAATTAATGTTCATGGCCAAAGGTGGTGGCAGTGCGAACAAGTCGTTCTTGTATCAAGAGACGACGGCGATGCTGGATGAGCAGCGCATGCTCGACTTCTTGCGCGAGAAAATCGCGAGCATCGGTACGGCGGCGTGCCCGCCGTACCACCTCGCCGTTGTCGTCGGTGGCACGTCGGCCGAGTTTGCGCTGAAAACCGCGAAGCTCGCCTCGACGCACTACCTCGACACGCTGCCGACCGAGGGTGACGGCACTGGGCACGGATTCCGCGATCTGGACTTCGAAAAGAAAGTTTTCGAGATGACGCAGACAATCGGTTACGGCGCTCAGTTCGGCGGCAAGTACTTCTGCCACGACATTCGCGTTGTTCGTCTGCCTCGTCACGGCGCATCCTTGCCCATCGCAATCGCAGTGTCGTGCTCGGCTGACCGCCAGGTGCTCGCGACGATCAACGCAGACGGCGTGTGGATCGAGGAGCTCGAGCATGATCCGGCTCGCTTCATCCCCGAGACCGGACTCGAGAAAATCGAGCAGGCCTCACCCGGGCATCCCATCGACTTGAACGTGCCGATGTCCGAGGTTCAGAAGCAACTGAG
>WLDR01000055.1 GCA_009704705.1 Actinomycetota bacterium
ACAGGAACCTCAGCGCGCTTGGGGCGACGCACCAGCGTGGTACGCAGCTTGTCGAGCTCGACGTCGAGGTAACCAGGCACGGGAGGGAGCAAATCCACGTGGCCGCCGGCAGCAGCAACCTGGAATGGCTCCATGCCCTCACTGCGCTCACGAACCTGAATGACCTGACCCGGCTTGACACGGAACGAGGGGCGGTCAACGAGCTGACCGTCGACCGTGATGTGGCGGTGAACAACCATCTGCCGCGACTGGGCCTGCGTGCGAGCGAAGCCCGAACGAAGTACCAACGCGTCGAGGCGCATCTCGAGCAGCTCGACCAGGTTCTCGCCGGTCAGGCCGTCGGTGCGACGGGCTTCCTGGAATACGCGGCGAAGCTGTGCTTCGCGAATGCCGTACTGAGCGCGGAGGCGCTGCTTCTCGCGAAGACGAACGGCGTAGTCACTGTCTGTCTTGCGCTTGGTGCGGCCGTGCTCACCCGGAGCGTAAGGACGCTTCTCGAGGTACTTGGCGGCCTTTGGGGTCAGCGGGATGCCGAGCGCACGGCTCAGGCGGGTCTTGCTGCGGGTACGTGCTTTGTCAGACACGATTTCCTTTCGGTTTTCTCAACGTAGATACCGCACGCACGGATGGCGCACGAAGAATGAGAGGTGTTGCCAGGAGCCCGGCTACAGGGCTTTTCCAGATCTTCTCTTTAGGTCGACGCAGCCGCACGCGAACTAAGAAAACAGGCGTTGCAACTTTAGCACGACGATTGTGCGCGCTTTGTCTACTCACCGCGCAGAATGCGCCGAATGCGAGCCAAGCGCTCACCCATGCTCGCTTCAGCCCCACGATCCGTCGGAACGTAATACTCCGTTTCGCTCAGTTGCTCTGGCAGGTAGTCCTGTCGAGCAATGCCGTGCGGCTCGTCGTGCGCGTAGACGTATCCCTTGCCGTGCCCGAGTGACTTTGCGCCCGGATAGCTGCCGTCCCGCAAATGCTTCGGCACCGCGCCGGATCGGCCAGAACGAACATCCTCGATTGCAGAGTTAATGGCGTTGTAGGCAGCATTCGACTTCGGACTCGATGCGAGAAAGATCGTTGCCTCCGCCAGTGGGATGCGCCCCTCCGGCATTCCGATGAAGGCAACGGCATCCGCCGCGGCCACCGCGACCTCCAACGCGCGAGGTTCGGCGAGTCCAATGTCTTCGGACGCCGAGATGATGAGCCGGCGCGCAATGAACCGAGGGTCTTCGCCTGCCTCGATCATGCGAGCCAAGTAGTGGATGGCCGCATCAGCGTCACTGCCGCGAATCGACTTGATGAAGGCCGAGATAACGTCGTAGTGCTCATCGCCCTGTCGGTCATAACGCAAGAGTGCTCGGTCTACCGCCTGAGAAACGATCTCGGGTGTTACGGAGTCCGCCTTGGTTGCGAGCGCGACATTCGCGGAAGCTTCAAGACTCGTCAGGGCCCTACGTGCGTCCCCAGCCGAAAACCTCACGATTGCAGCTAGCGCTTCGTCAGAAACGCTCACCCGGGAATCGAGCCCGTGAGGAGCTTCAATTGCGCTCATCAAAAGCTTCGTGATGTCGTCGTCGTTGAGTGACTCCAGACGCAAGAGAAGGCTCCTCGACAACAGTGGAGTGACGACGCTGAACGACGGGTTCTCGGTTGTTGCGGCAATCAGCGTCACAATGCCGTTCTCAACACCGGGAAGCAGCGCATCCTGTTGGGCCTTATTGAAGCGGTGAATCTCATCAAGAAAGAGCAAGGTGGAGGTTCCAAACATTTCACGATTTGTCCGGGCCTTTTCCATGACCTCCCGCACGTCCTTGACGCCGGCCGTCACTGCGGATAACTCGACAAAGGCTCTTTTGCTCTGCGTCGCGATGACATGCGCGATACTCGTTTTTCCGGTTCCGGGAGGACCCCACAAGATCACGGAGACACCTGTTGTCGAGTCAGGGCTCGCGAGTTGCGACAGTGGTGATCCTGGCTTCAACAGGTGACCCTGACCGGCGATATCGGTCAGCTCTCGCGGACGCATGCGAACGGCCAGTGGAGCGGTTCCGCCACCAAGACCCGGATTCACTTCTGCCACGTTCATCAGGCTACTCCGACGCGTTCGGCGGGTGGGTCGTCATCTATTAGATTCGAACCTGTTGACTTGCGCCGGAATAACCGCGCTCCGCTAGAGGTAAGGGAACTCCCCCATCGTGTCTGCTCAGAAAAATTCCAAGACTGATCGCGTTGCTCGAGACCGCGTTCGTGCATACGAAGCGCGTCAAGAAGTTCACACTCGCGTGATTTCTCGCCGCAAGCGGGACAACATCATCGCAGCTATCGCAGTTGCTGCCATCACTCTCGTTGTGGTCGGCGCGCAATTCACGCGTGTTGCTTTGTTTCCTGAGGGTTCGACATCCTCTTCTGCTGTTCCAACGCCTGAACCGGAAACACAGCCTGTGCCCGACGCATCAATTTCTGAGAACCGCACGTGGACCGGTTCCTTGCTGATCAACGGCGTCTCGCTGGGCATTGAACTCGATGGAGCACTCGCACCTCAGGCCGTGGCTAGCACGATTTCACTCGCCGCATCCGGCTTCTATAACGATGTCTCCTGCCATCGACTGACCACCTCGGGAATCTTCGTACTCCAGTGCGGTGATCCAAAGGGAGACGGCACAGGTGGGCCGGGTTACGTGTACGGCCCGATTGAGAATTCGCCGGCCGACAATATCTACCCAGCGGGCACGATTGCAATGGCTCGTCAAGGAGGAAACGCCGCAACCCAGGGGAGCCAGTTCTTCCTTGTCTACGCCGACAGTGTTATTCCGAGTGATGCTGCCGGTGGTTACACCGTAATCGGTCGAATCACGAGCGGCCTGGACTCCCTCATCGCAAACGTCATTGATGCCGGCGTTGAGAATGGCGCTACGGATGGCCGACCTGTCGTGCCTGCGAAAATCTCGGCCTTTACCCTGCAGTAGCCATTCGCGGGCGGGCGTAGGCTAAGACGCGCAATCCAAGATTCAAGAGAGAAGCACAATCATGACTGATAAGCCGTGGGGGCGCGTTGACGCCGAAGGCAATGTTTATTGCCGAACCGCCGAGGGCGAACGTCCTGTCGGCGCTTATCCCGATGTCAGTGGTGACGAAGCACTCGCGTTCTTCGAGCGCAAATTCGGTGATCTCTCCCTCGCAATCTCTCTCTTGGAACAACGCCTCAAGCGCGGCGCCCCGGCAGCCGACCTTCAGGCAAATGCCGAGACTCTGAGAGCCGGTGTCGTTGCGGGATATGGCGTTGGCGATTTTGCTGCCCTCGAGAAGCGTCTCGATGGCATCGACGCTGAGTTGTCGAAGCTTCAGGATGCCCAGACCGAGCAATCGGAAGAAGCAACCGCGGCAGCAGTTGCGGAACGCACTTCCATCGTCGAAGAGATCGAGAAGCTCGCGAGTTCTGTGACGGAGTCGTCGAATTGGAAGTCGCTCGGCGCGTCCGTAGACGCGTTGTTCATTCAGTGGCAAGAGCACCAAAAATCGAATCCGAAGTTCCCCAAGTCAGTTGCGAACGATCTGTGGAAGAGATTCCGCACAGCCCGCTCCACGATCGACCACGGTCGACGGACTCACTTTGCTCAGGTTGACGCCCGCAACAAAGAGAGCAAGTCGGCTAAAGAGGAACTGATCAAGAAGGCTGAGGCCTTGAGCTCAAAGGGCGCTTCTGGTATTCCGGCGTACCGGGCACTGTTGGACGATTGGAAACTCGCGCCTCGCGCTGGTCGCAAACTCGACGACGCGCTGTGGGCACGTTTCAAAGCCGCGGGCGACGCTCTGTACTCTGCAAAGGCCGCTGAGGTTGCTGCTGAAGATGAGTCGTTTGGCGAGAATCTCAAGGTCAAAGAGGCGATTTTGCTGGAGGCCGAGCCAATTCTGTCCATGACTGATAGAACTCAGGCACGTAACGCGCTGACGGCGATTGCGAAAAAGTGGGATGCTGCCGGAAAAGTTCCCCGCTCGGCAATGAAATCCATCGAAGACCGCATGCGCAAAATTGAGGCCGCCGTTCGCAAGCTGGACGAGGCTCACTGGGATGCAACCAATCCCGAGCGCGTCGCGCGCCAATCCGGTCTCGCATCAGCATTGACCGACAAGATCGCCAAGCTCGAATCTGAACTGGCTGGCGCCCAGGCCGCTAATGATGAACGTAAAATCAAGGAGATTTCAGCTGCGCTGGAGACCCAGAAGTCTTGGCTCACCGTCCTCGGCTAGCTGATACGAGGGTGCTTATCCACAGAACGTGAATCGGCCCTAGTGTTCGCGCGCA
Source organism: Actinomycetota bacterium (assembly GCA_009704705.1). Taxonomy (GTDB): domain Bacteria; phylum Actinomycetota; class Actinomycetes; order Actinomycetales; family Microbacteriaceae; genus RFQD01. Next base: position 4,307 of record WLDR01000055.1, read on the forward strand.
CATTGCTGCACAGTTTCGAGCATGCTTGCTTTCTCGGTTCTGCAGACGCGCTTCTCGGTGACTGAAGTCTGCGCCATGCGGGTTGACGGTGAATCCTGGCCGGTCGGTAGCGCCGACGTCGTAATCGACATGCCCATTGACACACATGCTCGAATTGCCGTCATTGCGTCCGAGCTACCAGATGGTCTCGTGGTGATGGGAGTGGCGGCTGCCTGGGTCTGGGGCTGCATGCCGGCCATTCCGGACAAACGTGACGTCGCTCGTGCCGATGGACTGCGTCTCGGAACAACATTGCCCCAGCACTTTCGAATTCGAGACGTCTTCTGGACTGACGGAGACATCGTCACCACCAACGCGGGCGCAGTTACATCGATCCCCCGTACCATGCTCGACATCGCACGTTACGAAACACGCTTATCTGAGAAAGAGATTCTGCGTGTGCTCTGCGACCTCAACCAACTACTTCCCTGTTCACGCGAAGACGCGCTGCAGAGACTGCACGCCACTGCACACCTTCCCTACAAATCCCGGGCGTTGGAGCGACTCGCCAAATCACAAGATCCGGCTGCCTAGCCCTCACTCACGCGATAAACGTCATACACGGAAGCGATGCGTCGCACGGCGCTCAACAGTCGATCAAGGTGAATCGGGTCAGACATTTCGAAAACAAACTTGCTAATCGCCACTCGATCTTGACTCGTCGAGACCGATGCGCTCAAGATATTGACATGGTTTTCGGTCAGCACACGAGTCACATCACTCAGCAAGCCCGATCGATCCAGCGCTTCAATCTGAATCTGAACGAGGTAGATTCCTTTTGAATTTGGGGCCCATTCGACCTCAATAAGTCGTTCTGGCTCAGACTGCAGCGACACGACATTGTGACAATCCGCTTGATGAACCGACACGCCTTGTCCACGCGTCACGAAACCGGAAATTGGGTCGCCGGGCACCGGCGTGCAGCACTTTGCGAGCTTGACGAGAATGTCTGGGGCTCCGCGAACCAATACCCCCGAATCGTTAGATCGCATGGACCGCTGAGGAGAGCTGGTGGGCACGATGAAGTCGACGGCCTCGGCATCCTGCTCGGTATTGATTGAGGCCAATACCTTCTCAACAACACTCTGAACCGAAATGTGGCCCTCGCCGATGGCTGCGTAAAGTGCACTGACATCGTCATATCGGAAATGGGCGATTACTGCGCCCAATGTGTCCGGTGTGAGCGTGCGTTGGATGGGCAAGTTTTGTTTACGCATCGCTCGAGCCAGGGAATCCTTGCCCTGTTCGATGGCCTCTTCGCGTCGTTCTTTCGAGAACCACGCCTTGATCTTGTTTCTCGTTCTCGTCGACGTGACGAATGTCAGCCAGTCTTGGCTCGGACCAGCATCGGGGTTCTTCGACGTGAGAATCTCAATGACATCTCCGGTCGAAACCGCGCTGTCGAGTGTCACGATGCGCCCGTTGACCTTTGCTCCCATGGTGCGGTGACCAACCTCCGTATGTACCGCATAGGCAAAGTCAATCGGTGTCGCACCAAGTGGAAGCCCAACCACGCGCCCCTTCGGCGTAAAGACATAAACCTCTTTGGCGCCGATTTCGAAGCGAAGCGAATCCAAGAACTCAGTCGGATCATCTGTTTCCGCTTGCCAGTCGTTGAGGTGCGCGAGCCATGCCATATCAGTGTCTTGGACCGGCAGTACGTCACCCTTGCCCGATGCAACGCGGTCTTTGTACATCCAGTGAGCTGCGACACCGAACTCAGCCCGGTGATGCATCTCCGCGGTGCGAATCTGTAACTCAACTGCCCTTCCCTGTGGGCCGACAACCGTCGTGTGCAGGGATTGGTAGAGGTTGAACTTCGGAGTTGCGATGTAGTCCTTGAAACGGCCGGGCAGTGGATTCCAACGGGCGTGAATGAGTCCGAGCACGGCATAGCAGTCCCGAACTGTGGGAACGATAATCCGAATGCCGACGAGGTCGTAGATGTCATCGAACTCACGACCACGCTGCACCATTTTTTGGTAAATGGAATAGAGCTGTTTTGGTCGCCCCGCCACATCGCCGCGAACCTTCGCGGCCCGCAAATCTTCTTTCACCTCATCGATTACCCGAGTGACAAAATCCTCGCGCTGCGGCTGGCGGTCAGTTACCAGGTTCTCAATCTCGGCATAAATTTTTGGTTGCAGAACGGCGAACGAGAGATCTTCCAGTTCCCACTTGATGGTCTGGATGCCCAGTCGGTGTGCAAGTGGCGTGTAGATCTCGAGCGTCTCTCGGGCCTTGCGCTCCGCGCTCTCCTGGGGCATGAAGCCCCACGTCCGCGCGTTGTGAAGGCGGTCTGCCAACTTGACGACGAGAACTCGGATGTCCTTCGACATCGCAACAATCATCTTGCGAACGGTTTCTGCCTGCGCGCTGTCACCGTACTTGACCTTGTCTAGCTTCGTCACGCCATCGACGAGCATTGCGACCTCTGGGCCAAAGTCCTCACTGACTTTGTCCAGCGTGTAATCCGTGTCTTCTACGGTGTCATGAAGAAGCGCGGCTTGAATCGTCTTCGCACCGATTCCGAGCTCCGCCAGAATCTGGGCAACTGCCACCGGATGGGTGATGTAGGGCTCGCCTGACCGCCGGAGTTGCCCGTCGTGTGCCTGCTTGGCTTTCTGGTACGCCCGTTCAACGCCGGACAGGTCAGACTTCGGATGGTGCTTGCGCACAGTCTTGAGAAGCTTTTCGAACCCACCCGAGGTCTGTGACCGACTAAAGATTCGAGGCACAAGGCGTCGAAGCGTTGGTGCACCCGCAGCTTCAGCCATGATTCCTCCTCATCCCATTATGCGCGGTAGATGAGGACGAACATGACGATGGGCTACGAGGCGCTTACCGAAGGGCGTTGATCCGAAAGAGCCTTTTTGTTCTTTCTCGAAACATCCGCTTCTCTCTCACGCAATTGCGCGTACATCGGTGCCGCCAGGAAGATTGTCGAATACGTTCCCACGATGATGCCGATGAGCAAGGCAAGCGAAATGTCACGCAAAGTTCCGGCACCCAGCACGAACGCACCGATTACGAGGATCGATGCCACGGGCAAGGCAGCAACGATGGATGTGTTGATTGAACGAACAAGGGTCTGATTGACGGCGAGGTTCACGAGTTGGCCAAAAGTCTTTGTCGTGTCAATGGACTGGCCGGTAGTGTTCTCTCGAATCTTGTCGAAGACGACCACGGTGTCGTAGAGCGAGTATCCGAGAATCGTGAGCAAACCAATGACTGCACCTGGAGTCACCTCGAAGCCAGAAATGCCATAGATTCCGGCCGTGATGATCACGTCGTGAATCAAGGCGACAATGGCCACGAGCGACATCTTCCACGTGCGGAAGTAGAGTGCCATGACAATCGCCGCGAGAATCAAGAAGACGATGAGCGCGCGGGCCGCTTGGCTCGTGATGTCCTGGCCCCATGTTGCGCCAATGAACGAGGCTGTCACGTCTTCTGGTGACACCCCATAGGTCGTGGCGAGCTGTTGACGAATCTCTCGCGTCTGTTCATCTGTCAACTGGCTGGTCTGAACGCGAACGGACTCGGCGCCGAGCGTTGAGACCTTGGCGGCAACGTCGGGCACGACTGCCTCGACCGCGTCACTCGCAAGAGCCTGATTTGCGTCGGGCACGCCGGAAACAACAAACTCAGAGCCTCCAGTGAATTCGATTCCGAAGTTGAAGCCCCCTCGAGCTATGGGCCCGACGATGCTCAGCGCGACCAGGACAAGACTGACCGCGTACCAGATGCGACGGCGACCCACAATATTGAGCGAGCGTTTGCCGGTGTACAGGTCGTTACCAAACGACGTCAAACTAGCCATTAGCCGTCACCCTTCGTCGTCGAGTTTGTATCGAGCGCTGCCTTGCGTTCGGCGATTGTTTGGCGGCGCATGGCTTCCTTCTGCGACTTTGCTACCTTGCCCGACGACACTCGACTTGTTGGAGCGGCAAACTGGGCGCGGCCACGGTACACGGCTCCCAGCGCAGTTGGGTCTAGACCACTGATGGGATGGCCGCCTGCGAAGAAGTTCGTTCTTCCCATGAGCCGCAAAACGGGGTGAGTGAACATGCTGACAACAATCAAGTCAACGATGGTGGTCAGACCCAGCGTCAAGGCAAATCCTCGAACGTTTCCAACCGCCAGAACGAAAAGTACTCCGGCGGCAAGGAAGTTCACGGCATCCGAAGCAATGATGGTTCGAATCGCTCGACGCCATCCGTTCTCGACGGCAGATTCGAGCCCGCGTCCATCACGCAATTCGTCACGGATGCGCTCGAAGTAGACGATGAATGAGTCCGCCGTAATTCCGATTGCAACGATCAGGCCCGCCACACCTGCAAGCGACAGACGATAACCCTCTCGCCACGACAACAGCGTCACGATGAGGTAGGTAATGACCGCGGCGACAGCGAGAGAGAACACCGTAACGAGACCCAGTGCCCGATATTGGAACAAGGAATA
>WLDR01000056.1 GCA_009704705.1 Actinomycetota bacterium
GAGAAGTGCGGAGAGGAATTCAGACAGGGGCATGTCCAGATTCGGATTCTCAGTTCCAATAAATGTCTGTGCCACAGATGCGAAGTGTGGATGCCGAGACGCGGTCAGTGTTTCAAACTTCGACATCAGCTGTTCCTGGGCGAGCGGACGATCGGAGCCACCAATCGCGCTGAGTACGCTTTGCTCTCGAGTTGTGCCATCGCGCAATGTCACCGTGATCTTGGCGGGGCGATCTTCGGGGGGCTCCGGAAGTGCATCCCACTCGCTGATTCGTACCTTGTCGCGAAGCGCCTGAACGTTCGGGTCTTGCAGGAATTCCCCGGAGAAGACGTCGGGGGCAAAGGAACCTGTGGCGAGCACCGCGGCGACGGCGTGGGGCAGCGAAAACTTGCCGCCGAGAACAGTAAACGGGTACTTCGATCTCAGCTCGCGTGCCAGTGGGTGCGTCTCCACGTTGATGTGGACGATGTCGCTGACGGCAACATCCTTCAGGCCCGATTGGGTCAGCTGATAAGCGGCTTCCACGCTCGAATGCAGATATTGGCAACACGCGTACAGCTTGTGGTATCCGTCTTCGATTGCGTATCTGTCGCCGAGCCCCTCGGTCAGAGCGGCAGTGTTTTCGGGATACCCGTAGGACGTTCCGAAAACGTCGTGTAGCGCGGTATTGCTTCCCGAAATGCCGGCCTGCACCAGATCGGCGGCGAGAAAGCCCAGCTGGGCTCCCGCCCCGGCCCACCCGTTGCGGATGGTCGCGCCCTGTTGCGCGTGCGAGAACGGCCCGTTCAAAGAGAAAGTCGCCGCGCTGAGAACGATTTCGGCGAACGTGTTGTCGTCGAGCTTCCGTGCCGCGGCGATTGCTGCAGCCGCGCCCAGCGGAGAAAGCGTTGCGTGGGGATGAGCGGCAAGGGGCAGAGTGGGCCGGTAGGCGCGTGCAACTCTCGTGACAACCTCGTACGAACACACCAGTGCCGTGATCAGATCTCCAACGGTGCCCCCGCTTGATTCAAGCTCCGCTAGGGCCGAAGGAAGTGTGTACAGCGATCCGTGGCAGGTTGCCAGACGGTAGCCGCCATCGAGTTCCAGCCAGTTCGCCGCGATAGCGTTGGCGGTCGCGGCCCATTCCCGCCCGACATGGCGGGTCGGATCTGAGATGAGAGTAGAGCCACCGTTCGGCGCCTTGGAAACAGCCAAGGCATTCACTTTTTGGATTTCGGGCTCTGAGCTGGCCGCGACCATCGCCGCGATGTCGTCGCAGATGACGGTCAATGCTTTCCTGATGACGTGGGGAGGCAAGACGTGTGCCTCACGCCGGGCGGCGGAACTTGCCCACGCAAGCAGGATGCCAACGTCGGCGGCTTCTTCTTCACGGGCGACAGTCTCGTCCATCAGCAATCCCCGATCGAAGTATCCGGCATTGTGTGCGGCATTGTGTCCGGCACGGTTTCTCCTCATTGATCCTGAGAACGACTCCCAGGTCCTGCTGGTTTGAGCTGGGGGTGATTCCGCATTTCATAACAGCCCAGGCAAACTCTATTGTCCCACGAGGGCCTAACCAGATTGACCGATTGGCTGCCTTGCGAACCAAAAAGGATGCCCACCGGACAAGATCCGATGAGCATCCTTCGGAAGTGTGAAACTTCGAGGGCTGCGCTTTCCTAAGCGCTGTGCTCTCTGGGGGCGCCGCCGTTTCGGGACTTCTTGCGGCGAAGTGCAACTACGACCAAACCGACGAGAATCGCTGCCAATGCCGGCGCGGCTGACGTAAGAGGATCAAATCCAGTCGCAGCCAACTCTCCGGGCGAAGGTGTAGGTGTCGGAGTGAATACACCACTAATCATTACGCCGGAGGAAGTTTCCGAGTCATTCACAGCTACGAAAAGCCCGTTAGCGTAAGTAACCGAAACCCAATAGTCATCCGCTGCGGAGGTTTGAGATGTCCACGAAATACCATCGGGGCTCGTCATGACCCTATCGCCCGTACCCGAACCTGATACAGCTACAAAAAGCCCGCTACCGTATGTAACCGAGTTCCAGTCTCTGTTCTGTGCGGCAGTTCGAGCTGTCCAGGTTATGCCATCGGGGCTCGTCATGACCCTGTCGTTAGCACTGCCGTCATTATCCTTATCGGATACAGCTACGAATAGCCCGTTGGCGTAAGTGACAGAATTCCAATCCTGATCGGATGCGGCAGTTCGAGCAGTCCACGCAATACCATCGGGGCTCGTCATGACCCTGTTGTTGACATTGCCATCGTCATAAAGTGATAACGCTACAAAAAGCCCGTTACCGTAACCAACCGAACGCCAACGATTATCCGCTGCGGCAGTTCGAGCTGTCCAGGTTATGCCATCGGGGCTCGTCATGACCCTATTGTTTACATCTCCCGCGCCGTTATCTGAAACTGCTACGAAGAGTCCGTTGCCGAAAGCAACCGAACGCCAATCATTATCAGCTGCTGAAGTTCGAGCAGTCCAGGTAATACCATCGGGACTCGTCATGACTCTGTTGCCCGAACCCGACGCCGCTACCGCTACGAAAAGCCCGTTACCGAAAGCAACCGAACGCCATTCATTATCAGCTGCTGAAGTTCGAGCAGTCCAGGTATCACCATCGGGACTCGTCATGACTCTGTTGCCCGTACCCGACGACGCTACCGCTACAAAAAGCCCGTTACCAAAGGCGACTGATCTCCATGACTCCGCCGGAGTGGTTGAGAGCGTCCATGTGGTCCCTGCTGTGCCAGATGCTGCGCTTGGTGTTGTGATTCCAATTGCGAGCCCAAAAGATATAAAGGCAAGGATTAGTGATCGAAACGCTGTCTTCACGATGCTCGGCTCCAAGAGAAGATAATTAGAATATAGGACCAGACTAACGTTAAAGACTTTACTCTCAATCTGAGCATGAATTGGCTCCGTTGATTGGAGCTTCCTGAGTTCCGGGTTTGCCGCGGATCTGCGAACTTTTGTGAAGTGCGCCCGGAAGGTCCCCGCCGCGAAGCTTCGCTTCGCTGAGTGGCGTGGGCCCAAGAACCACGGTTCGAATGCACAAAGCACGCAACCAACAAAAAGTCCCCTCAAGGGGGACTGTTTATCGGTGCGCCCGGAGGGATTCGAACCCCCAACCTTCTGATCCGTAGTCAGATGCTCTATCCGTTGAGCTACGGGCGCAGTGCTGGTCGCTTACGCGAAAAACAACCTGCTCAGCATAACAGTCGCTTCGCATCCCGAATAAATCGACCGGGGACTCGGCGAGCGACCACCGCCGACGCGAGTCAGCGCGATGTGCTCGCATTCGACGTGGCGATTGCGCGCATGGCAGCATCCAGAGCGTCTTTCTCCCTCGCACTGATGTTCTGCGTGACGACCTGGCGCCACCCGTGTGGTTCGATGAGCACCGGAACAGCAAGCGGGCCGGTGAGCCCAGGCCATTCACTATCGAGCATGACTTGGGCCGGGATGGTCGCTCTCACGCCGCCCGCAAGAAATGAGACCACGTCCGCGACGGCATGTGCTGTGGCGAGCTCGGTCGTTCGGCCGGCAGTGAAGTGTGTGAAGAGCGGTTTCACCGCTGCCCGAAGGTCCGGTTGCTGCTTCTGGATAAATGCATATGCGTCGCCGACCTCGCCGCGCTTGATGAGCCCGACCACGTGGTCTCGCGTGGCTCGAATCTCGTCGGGTAGCTGCGCCACGGATCGGCCTTGAGTTGCTCTGCCAATCACGTCATCGATTCGACCCTGCTCGACGCCGCGAGCGCGCACGCCGCTCCACATCGGAACAATGTGGTCACCGTGTTGACCCCACATCTCGGCATCAACCATCGGGCGCTTTATGCCGAGTTCGGCAGCGATTTCGAGGCGAAACCTGAGTGAGTCAGACCACGCGGCGGCGCCGAGAATGCGATTGCGCGACACCACCTCAGCGAAGATTTCGAGGGCAAGCTCGACCGGGTTTGACTGAACAATGACGGTGGGCTCCGCGGGCATGCGAGCGACGTCAGCCGCTGCCTCGCGGAATATTCGGTGGTTCGTCTCGGCAAGTAGGGCGCGGTCGGTAACGTCGGGGGTCACGGTTGCGCCGGCCATCATCACCACCACGTCGGCGCCGCTTACGGCCACATCGGTTCCTACCTCAATGCGTGGCGCGCGATCCGAGAAGGCATCGAGGAGGTCCGATCGCAGGCCCCACAATTCGGTCTCGTGCGCCCCGCCGGAATGCCCGATGAGGTGAAGGCTGCCCTCGGCGGGCAAGGTGCCGCGTTCGAGAAGTTGAGCAGCGACCTGGCGGCCGCAACTTCCGGTTGCTCCAATGATGGCGAGTTTCACGGCTACCGCGTCAGCCCGCCGCGCGTCAGTCTCTGAGACCCGCGCGCCGCAGCACGCTGAGCAACTTGGCGCGGCTTCCAGCGAACCTGAGTTGCGAACGAGCAGAAAACGCGCCGATCGCGATGACGAACAGGGCGCCTGCCGCCGTCGTGCCGAGCACAGCACTCCACGTGGTGAGTCCGGTGTTCACCAATGACGGTTCAACTGGCGCAGACCCCGCAGCCGGCGGGCTCGACACTGCGACCCATTGCGCAAAGAGCGTCTCGTCGATCGAGAAGGGGTAAGACCCTTCGTCGTCGTAAGGCGTGCCGGAGCCGTCGAATGCCGTGTTCCAGCCCGCAAATGTGAATCCATCTCGAGTAAACGCGTTGCTCGTCAGACTTGCGGCGCTGGCACTGGTCTGGTCCTGCATCACGCCCTCGCCACCGTTCGCGTCAAACGAGACCGTGGACATCGTGAGTTGGAGACCAGTCAGATTGATTCCGGGTCCGCCGCCGCCCTGAGGCATACCGCGCACCTCAAGCCAGTTGATTCCCGTCTCGAACTGAAGTTCGAGAGTGCCGCTGCGGTCTTGGACTGGGGACGACACAAATCCACCGCTGGAGTAGATCCCCTCTGCCTGCCCGGCAATGAAATTGCCTGAACTCGAAACGATGTTTCCTCCGTTGGAAAAGGTTTGTGTCAGATTCACTGCACCCTGATCAGTGGTGAATGTCTCGTCGTCGCCGGGGCCGAGATAGGCATAGAACGTCTTGAGTGTCGTGACGGGTTGACTGAAGGAGAATCGCACGAAGCTCGACTGCGCCCCACCAGTAGCGTCCGTCTTGTAGACGGCGGGGGAATAAGTCGTTCCCCAGTGCCCGCCGCCTGGCCCGAAAGTGACGGTGACGACGGTGCCGTCCGCCAGAGTGTCAACAAAAGGTGACGAGCTCACATCTACGGTTTCCCACGTGCTACCAGCGTGTGCGGGGAGCGGGGTCGCAAGGAAAGCAAGGGCCGTTACTGCGACCGCAAGAGGAAGAGACGCTAGTTTCATGGAGCCACGCTAACAAGAAAAATACGAAACTAACCAATATTTCGTTATTTGATTTCCACGATGTTGATGTTACGTTCGCGCGGCGTTCGGAGTGGTCCTGCGTTGCGCCCCGAGGTCATCGACTAACTCGGTCTACGGCTCGTCAACTAGAAGTTTGCGGTGCTCCCGAGTTAGACGCACCGCAAACGTCGATGTATCCATCAACTGAGAGCACTGTGATTCGAGCGTTGATGGTGATGCCGTCTGTCGTCAGCACGTCTCCATGGTCAAAAACATCACCCTCGACCGCTTCAAAACCACGGTCCTCATCATCAGGGTTGTTGAAGCTGGGGAAGTTGCTTGAGGCCTCTATGGGCGTGGCTGCCGCCGCTGTGGCAGGCAGCAAGAGAAGCCCGGCGAGTGCAGAGGCGGCGTGGCTAGCGCAGCGGAAGAGGCTCGGCGTGGTCGTCAAAGGGGGCATCCATCACCGACGCCGTCACCACGACGCTGACCATCTCGATGGGGCCACCGATTGTTGTCATGAACGCCGCGTCCGCGGCGTCACGACCCGTGGCAATGCGCAAAAACGAGTGGCGCGGCGCAAGTCCGGTCGGATCAATCACAACCCATTCGCCGCCAACGAACGCCTCGACAACGGCGTGAAAATCCATCGGGTTCAGTTCCGGTGCGTAAACGGAAACGTAGCGGGCAGGAACATCCCGGGCGCGCAACATGGCAATCATCACGTGCGCGAAATCACGGCACGCTCCTCGACCGGCCTCGAGAACGGCGAGCGCACCGTCTTCTGTTGACGTTGACCCGTGTTCGTATCGAATGCTTGTGGCCGTCCAGTCGCGCACAGCCCTCAGCAACTCGTGACCCTCAACGCCGTCGAAGAGTTGGTGGGCGCGCTCGTGCAGAACATCCGACTCGCAATATCTGCTCTGACGCAAGAACGTGAGCATTTCGAGGTCGCCAGAATCTGGGAGCGGAGCCAACCCCTCAACCGCGACCTCGTAGTCGATGTCGACTTCGCCGGCTTCGATGTCGGCCTCGTGAAGCCGTGTGCCATATGTGTCGGTGAGTTCGATGAACGGGATGCGCTCCCCGCGCTGCTGGATTTCGAGTCGCTCGCTCGCGCGGCCGCCCTGGGCTACGGCAACGGCAAGCACCATGCGCGCCGGCCCGAGTGCTCGAATGCGTATCTGCGCGGTGGCACGGCGTTGCATGTCACTCCAAGCGAGACGAGTCGGGGCGGGATGTCGCTACCTGGTGCAATCGTAGAGCCATGGAACTTATTGCGTTCATCTTTATTGTCTTCCTGCTCGCTGGCGCTGCGCTCATTCTCTGGGGAATCATCGCATTCGTGCGCGCCGTGTTGGCGCCCAGCTCGACCGGCCAACAGCGCCTAATCACCCGGGACCAGGGCGACACCATCGACGGCATGAACGAAGGTGACATTCACAGCGGTCCTTATGGATACTCGCCGGGAACGGCGTATCCCGAAACGCAATACGGCAGTGGCTTCGATCCGGATGCCGACTGGAATCGGGACGACCGTTAGTCAACAGCTCATGGCTTGGCAAGAAGCGAGCTGAGTGAATCTGCGGGTGGAAGGGCAATCCACCCCTCAATTCGGGCAAGCCGTTCGAATTGTGCAGGCGGCATCGGACAGAGTCCCAGGGCAGAAGCACGGGCTGAAATGGCGGCAACGACGGCATCCACGGCGTCTGCCGACGCCGTCATGAGGTCGCGAAATGGTTCGATTTCCAGCCACGGAGCGCATTGTTGAATCTCGTCAACGAGCCGATTGCGCGCGATGCTTTCCGTTCGATACGAGGCGGTATCAATGCTCCACTGCCTGAGGGTGGCGCCGGGGTACACCTCGACGACAACTCCAGAACCTGAGCGATTCACATCAAGACCAGCGTCGCTCATTCTCGACATCAATCCGGCGGCCCTCATGGCCGTCAGCCCCAATCGATCGGTTGAGACGCTCAACGGCCATCGACCCGTCTGCGTGCGAACATCGCGGTCGGTCTCGCGATAGGCAAGCCGGCGTCGCCAGTCCATCCCCCCGTCGAACGATTTGGGACGGCCATCGAGATTGGCGTGGTCGACCAAGAATTCGACGAATTCGTGAGGCCAGCCCAAGGCGCAATCCACGCCGATTTTGTCGACAGTGCGCGCAAGTTCGACAATCGGTTCGTCAGCTATACCTACTTCGAGTCGCAAAAGGCGGGCCCGGTCTGTCGACCACTCGACGAGAGCGAGTGCCGTTCCGCGGGGTTCGGCGGCAAGATCAACGCCTGCTGTCAGCACGGTGTCAGGCTAGCCGGATTTCGGCGAAACAACATGCCGTAACTGACGAGAGGAGACGAGAGGAGCCACCCGCAACTCACTGAGTTGCGGGCTCCCAAATCCTCACCCCGCGACATCCAGCCAATAAAGAAACCCGCCGGCATGGGCGGGTTTCTTTATTGGCGGAGACGAGAGGATTTGTCCCCTCGGCTCGCCGCCACAACCAGTCAACGCCGTGCGTTGACCCCAGTGGCGCCTCGAACCGGTGGGCCCACCCAAGGGTTCAACTCCGCACGTGTCGTTAACGACTGAGACCCCGCGCGCGGCGGGGCCTCAGTCGTTGGCGGAGACGAGAGGATTTGAACCTCCGAAGGGCTTTAACACCCTTACCTCATTAGCAGTGAGGCGCACTCGACCGGACTATGCGACGTCTCCAGCGCGCTGGTAAGCGCACCGCAGAAGTCTAACCGCTCGAGCCTCGCTGGTCGAACTGCTACTGGTCGTTGAGAGTGCGGCCCTTGGAGCAGGTGTAGTCATTCGCGCTTTGCCCACGAATCTCGTCAGAAAGTTCGACCTTGGCGACCGCTTCTTGCGTGGCGACGGAAGTCGGGGTTGGAGTAGGCGTCGCCGTGGCAGTGGTGGACGGCTTTGGCGTCGCCGTGGGCGTCTTCTTGCTCTTTGCGGCCGCTGACGCCGACGCCTTGGCTTTGGCGGCCTCGGCCGCAGCTTCGTCAGCGGCGCGTTGAGCATCTGCGTTCGGATCAGCAATCGATCCCACGCCCGTGCCACCAACCACGGTGACGGGCTGGTCGGCAAGAATCGCGGCGAACAACTCCTCCGCAGCCCACTCGATGGGCTGCACCCTGGCCGTGTAAACACCGTCGCCACCGGTCGTGCCGGGGTACTGAACGAACACCACACTGTCAAGTGGGATGTTGCGCAAGGCAAGTCCGATTGACACCATGGTGTCGACGTTGTTGAGACTGTTGGAAAGCTGCATGTTGCTCAGAGCCGCCTTGGCGATGCCGTAGAGCTTGACGGGGTTGGTCAGCGTTTCGCTGCTCTTGAGCTTGCGCACCATCGACGACAAAAAGACCTGCTGGTTCGAGATGCGACCGAGGTCGGAACCGTCACCGACGCCATGACGGGTGCGCAGGAA
>WLDR01000057.1 GCA_009704705.1 Actinomycetota bacterium
ACCGACACGAGCGTGCGCCAACCTGAGTCGACCGCCTCGAGTTCGAGACACACGAGTCCGTAGGCGACCGGGCTCGCGCCGGCGCATCCGTACCCCTTGATATGCATGCCCAAGAAGCCCAGTTTTGCGATTTCGGGGATCAACTCTGAGCGAAAGTACTTCGCATCGAAGTCAGCTTCGGCCGTCGGAGCAATCTTGGTCTGTGCGAACGTGCGCGCCTTCTGCTGCCACTCGCGTTCCTCATCAGTCAGCAGTGCGTCGACGAGAAAGACGTCGTCGGTGCGAGCAATGTTCGGGAATTCAGCGGTGCTCATCGTTCTCTACCTCTCAGGCGCCTGTTCGCGCGTTTAGCCAGGTGGTATCAGGATGCTCGCCCAACCGAGGCGGTGACAAGTCGTACCGCGCCGGCGATTCCGACAGGCGGATGGGGCTGCGGATGCTCTTCGTCTCTGGCGACCCCGAAACCACAACCGTCGGGTCCAATCCGAGGGACTCCGCAAACGCAATCGCTTCGGGAATCGTGTTCACCGGCCCCGCGGGGAGACCGGCGGCAGCGAGTCGCGTGGTCCATTCCTCGGCCGTCGCGGTCGCGAGCACTGCTTCCATGGCCGCCGTGAGCTCGTCCCGGTGCTCAACCCGGGCTGGGTTTGTTGCAAAACGCTCATCATTGGCGAGCTCATCCAGGCCGAGAACTGCGCACATCAGCCCGAAGTGCTTGTCATTGCCAATAGCGATGATGATCGACTTGTCACTCGTCGAATACAGCTCATAGGGCGAGATGCTCGGGTGTGCGTTTCCGAGACGTGCGGGCGCGAGGCCCGTGGCGAGTGAGTTGGCTGCTTGATTGACCAACGACGAGAGCGCGGTCGACATGAGGTCGACTTCGACGAGTTGACCGTGACCTTGCGGGTGCGCATCCCGCGCCCGCAATGCCAGCAGGATGCCCGCGACCGCGTTCTGCCCACACAACACGTCAATCAATGCCACGCCAACCTTCGTGGGCTCGCCGTCCGGCTGCCCGGTGATGCTCATCAAGCCGCTCATGGCCTGCACGAGCAAGTCGTACCCCGCCAATTTGGCACCGGCCTCGGACGACCCGAAGCCGGTGATCGAGCAATACACCGCACCGGGGTTGGCTGCGCGCACGGATTCGAAGTCGAGCCCAAACTTCTGCATCACTCCGGGTCGAAAATTCTCCAGGATCACGTCGGCGGTCAGGGCAAGTTCTGTCGCGTGCGCGAGGCCTGCCTCTGTCGAGAGGTCACAAACAACCGAACGCTTATTGCGGTTCACACTCCCGAAATACGCCGACTGTCCGTCGGCTCCCAGCGGCGGTGACCACGCTCTGGTTTCGTCGCCGACCGGGCTTTCGATCTTGATGACATCGGCGCCAAAATCCGCGAGCATCATCGACGCATAGGGCCCGGCCAAGACGCGAGAAAAGTCAGCGACACGGATGCCCGCGAGCACGTTCGTCGATGAAGCCACGTGCCTCATCCTAAGTGCGCTCTGCGCCCCGCGCCCGTAGCGAAAACCAACCGACCTCCCGTATCGTCACCGTATGGCAAAGACACAATTCCGCAATTTCATCAACGGCCGCTACGTCGATTCCGCTACTTCTGGCCACCTCGACATCACCGATCCGGCGACGGGTGAGGTTTACGCGACCACACCCATCTCGGTTCAAGCCGACGTGGATGCCGCATACGCAGCTGCTGCGGTCGCGTTCAAGACGTGGGGTCAGACCACCCCGAGCGAACGCCAACTCGCGCTCTTTCGCATTGCCGACGCCATCGAAGCACGCGCCGACGAACTTGCCGACATCGAGGTTAGAGACACCGCTAAACCCCGTGCAATCTTCTTGAGCGAAGAGGTTCCGCCGGCGGCCGATCAGATCCGATTCTTTGCTGGTGCTGCTCGCAATCTCGAAGGCAAGTCGACCGGTGAGTACATGGCCGACCACACCTCGTCCATCCGCCGTGAACCTATTGGCGTTATTGGCCAAGTCACGCCGTGGAACTACCCGTTCATGATGGCCGTGTGGAAGTTTGCGCCGGCCCTCGCAGCGGGCAACACAATCGTGATCAAACCATCTGACTCAACGCCCGCGTCGACACTCTGGCTCGCCGAGGTCGTCAGCGAGTTCGTGCCCGCTGGCGTGATGAATGTCGTTCTCGGCGACCGCGACACCGGTCGACTGATCGTGTCTCACAAGACCCCTCAGATGGTCGCTATCACCGGATCGGTTCGCGCCGGCATGCAGGTTGCCGAAGCGGCGGCTGGTGACCTCAAGCGTGTTCACCTCGAGCTCGGCGGCAAAGCCCCAGTCATCGTTTTCGATGACGTCGACCTCGAGCGCGCGGTTGAAGGCATCGCGATTGCCGGTTACTTCAACGCCGGTCAAGACTGCACCGCGGCCACGCGCGTTCTCGTACAGGCCGGCATCCACGACAGGTTCGTTGCCGCCCTGACCGACTACGCGAAGAACAATGCGCCCACAGGACCCAACAATGACGACGCATTATTCGGTGCGCTCTCGAGTGAAGCGCACCTCGAAAAAGTCTCCGACATGATTAGCCGGCTCCCGAAGCACGCCACGGTTCAGACTGGCGGGTCGCGTCACGGTTCCGTGGGCTACTTCTATGAGGCGACTGTGGTGAGTGGACTCCGCCAAGATGACGAAGTCATTCAGAACGAAATCTTCGGCCCGGTCATTACCGTTCAGAAGTTCACAACCGAAGAGGAAGCTCTCGAGATGGCGAACGACGTCGACTACGGTCTCGCGTCGTCTGTCTGGACAAGCGACCACGGAACTGCCATGCGTGTATCGAAGCACCTCGATTTTGGTGCGGTCTGGATCAACACGCACATCCCCGTCGTTGCTGAAATGCCACACGGCGGATTCAAGCACTCCGGTTACGGCAAAGACCTCTCGGGCTACGGCTTCGAGGACTACACGCGCATCAAACACGTGATGTCGTACATCGGTAAATAGCGAGCGACAGGGTTTTTCGCTTTTTCGCTTTTTCCGCTTTTTCCGCTGTTTCCCCTACCTGTGAAAGTGCTGTGAGTACTAGGGTGACAATCGCACAGTGAGGTGCGCCTGCGGATGCCCGACAAATGATTCGCCAAGGGCCTCACCTTCAGTTAGGAAAGGTCATCATGGCTAACAAGCAGCAATCGGACGCCGAGCACCTCAGTGCTTTGGGCTACGAGAGCAAGTATCAACGATCAATGTCCGTGTGGAGCACGTTGGCTCTCGGCTTCACATACCTCTCTCCCCTCGTGGCGATTTACGCCCTCTTCGGCCTCGGTCTTGCGACTGCCGGTCCGAGTGCAATCTGGTGGATTGTCATCGTCGGTGCCGGCCAGTTGCTGGTCGCACTCGTCATGGGTGAAGTTGTTTCCCAGTTCCCCATCGCCGGCGGAATCTACCCGTGGATGCGCCGCCTCGCCGGAAAGCGTCGTGCATGGATCACCGCCTGGGTATACGTCTGGGCAATGCTCGTGACCATCACATCCGTCGCGGAATTCGGCGCACCGTTCCTGGCTCAGGTCTTCGGCATTGCTGAGGTCTCACCAGAAATCAACCTTGCACTGACGCTTGGCTTGCTTGTTCTGGCTTTGCTGTTGAACATGGGCGGAACCAAGCTGTTGGGCCGCATTGCACGGATTGGTCTCGCTGCCGAACTCATCGGTGTCGTCGGCATGGGCCTCTTCTTGCTCGTGTTCCACCGCAACAATGACTTCAGTGTGTTCTTCGAGGTCTTCCAGGGCAGTGTTGTCGACTGGGCTCCGTTGTTCCTCGGAGCAGCACTCGTTGGTCTCTTCATGTTCTATGGCTTTGAAGCATGTGGTGACGTTGCCGAAGAAGTAAAGGATGCCGCCCGTCAGGTTCCCAAGGCGATGTATCTGACCATCTTCATCGGAGGAATCTCGGCACTGTTCTCGTTCTCGGGATACGTGCTCGCTGCCCCCGATCTCGCCGCGCTCGTTGACGACCCGGCACCAATCCCCACGGTTCTCACCGCGGCCATCGGCGAAGGTGGCATGCGCCTCTTCCTCGTCATCGCGGTTATGGCCTTCATCTCATGTGTGCTTTCGCTGCAGGCCGCTGCCAGCCGCCTGCTGCACTCATTCGCACGTGACGAGATGCTCCCCGCGAGTGGATGGCTTTCAAAGCTGTCCGAGCGCAACAAGGTTCCAACGAACGCTCTGCTCGTTGCGAGCATCATTCCGATGATCTTGGCCGTTGTCATCTACTTCGATCCGACGACGCTGGTGCCCATCACCGACTTCGCGGTTGCTGCTATCTACATCGCCTTCCAGGCGGTCGTGCTGTCGGCACTCATCATGCGTCTACGTGGATGGAAGCCGGCTGGCCCCTGGAACCTCGGTGGCTGGGGCATCGTCGTCAACATCGCTGCACTGATTTACGGCCTCTGGGCGCTGTGGCAGCTGATTGTTCCAGACGTACTCGCACAGTGGGGTGTCGGCATCGTTCTCGTTGTCGGCCTGCTCTACCTGTTCATCGCGCGTCCCGGACGCAAGTCAAGCGCACCGTTCGGTGATGCGATTGAGGTTGCAAACAAGATGCGGGCTGCCCAGAAGTAGCAGCAATTACTGCACAACAAAAAGGAGTCCCGGTCACCCAAGGTGGCCGGGACTCCTTTTCGTGCGTGTCAATGAGAGGCGTGGTCATCAATTCGTCGCGGCGCTATCCAAAATGAGACGCAGTCCCAGCTCGAATGACTCCTCGTTCAATTTGTCGATGTGTGCGTTCGACTTTGCAACCTGAATCATCGGAAGCTCGCCGGATGAGAGATGACGTTCGCGTCGCATCTCGAGGTGCGCTGGTGCTCCCGCGAAATCGAATGCGGCGGAGCCGAAGACAAACGTTTCAATCAACTGGTAGTGCACTGCGATTCGATCCTCGGCGCATCCCATTGCACGAAGGGCTTCGATAACCAGACGCTCAACGGCGATTGAGGAGGACGAACCACGCGAGTGAATGATTGTCTGAACAAGCACCGGGTGTGTGTGCAAGACGCGGCGAAACGACCTCGAGATTTCTTCGATTTGAGCCCGCGGCGCTTTGCCGGCGAGTGACGACTGTGATGCGGCTTCAGCTACGACGTGGTCGTACATGGCATCAATAAGGTCGTCTTTATTGCGGAAGTGTCGATACATCGCCGTGTGATGAACACCGAGTTCATCGCCCAAAGCCCGAAGCGTCAGTGCTTCCATGCCGTTCTCATCCACATACGCAATGGCGACCGAAACAATCCGTGGGACTGTCAACGGGTTCTTTGTGCGCATCCCTAAAGACTACTTTCCGGCCCCTCCCAAACCCCATTAGGCTTGCTCAACGGCTAACCCGATGCCCAAATGAAATGAGTTTGACTGTGCGTGTTTTCGTCGTGACTCTCGCCGTTCTTGGCGGCTGGCTTGCCATTCTGCCAGGCTCGGTTGAAACGTTGTACCGGCACCTCGACGAACTTGGAACGCAAAACGTCACCGTCACCTATTCACTCACTCTCGGTGTGGGCTGGCCTGTGTTCATGGGAGCGCTTGTGATTGGCGGTCGACTGGGAGACCGCTCCGCCTCGTCTCGACGGACCATCGTCATCAGTGGGCTCGCCGGCATGGCTCTGATTGGTGGGTGGATGTTCTTCACCACGACGCCGGTCAGTCTCATCGTCGCGTGGGTGGCCTTGCAGGTGCCGGTGGCATTCGTCGTTTCGTCATCGCTTGCGCTCGCGCTGACCCATGTATCGCAGAAACGCCGACGTCTCGTTTCCGGGCTGACCGGCACGGCAGCCGTGTTTTCGATTTTTGTTGGCGCGCTCGTGCTCGCGATTTTTGCCGTGCCGACGACTGTTGCGCTCGCCGGGCCCGCACTGGTGGCCTCAGTTCTTGCACTGCCTCTCGTTTGGCTCAGTGGCAAAGCCCCCGCACACATCGCAAACGCAGACGAACGTCCGAACGCCCCTGCAACGAGAATCCCCCGGCGCTGGGCCGCGTTGCTCTCGTCCGGGTTCTTGTTGAGCTGCGCCACATCCATAACCAATGGCTACATCGTTGTTTTTGTCTCCACGTGGATGTCCCCGAGTCCAGCCGACCCCGCGTCGTACGTCAATCTCGTCATTCTCGCCGCGACGTCGCTGAGCATTATCAGTGGGATTGTCGTCGCCGTGCTCGTGCCGAGTGCTGAACGCGCGCGCATCATCTATGCCAGTTCGGCCATCCTCGTCGCTGCCGGAATCATTCTCATGGCGCTCGTACCCGAAGCATCAGTCGTTGCACTCGCTACTGCCGGATTCGGCGCCGGCTTTGGTGCCGCTAACGGCCTCGAGCTCACCCTAGTGGCCGCCATGCAACCGTCGATGCAAAGGGTGGGTCTTGATGTGGGCATGTTTACAGCGGCAACCACACTGCCGTATGTCTTGATTCCACTCGTTGCCGCCGGAATCTTCTCAATCAACCCGACCGACGGCATCGGAACGCTGTGGTGGATTGCGGGTAACTGTGCACTCGCAGCCAGTGGCGTCATGTTCTTCGCTGCGCGACCCGGGTCGCAAACTAGTCGTCCCTCTCGCAAGGTCGTGAAGGCCTAGCGCCACAACACACTTCGTGCCGATGACGTGACGTCGATGTTCATGCCAGCCGGCATCAAGAATGTTGCGATGGGCGGATGCCACACCGACGCAAGCGAAACAGTGGCGGATCGCCCGTCCCTTGTTGAGGCCTCAACAATGCGAACGTCATCGAGGTCCTCCGGTGTCGACTCGACGACGAATGCAACGACCGCGTTCCGAACACCCGTGGGCGTCAAGCGGGGCACAACACGACCACCGTCAATCTGCACCTGTTCGAGATCGTAGCTTTCCGCCCCCACGAGGGCTGCGCCATCCGCGAGACTCAGCAATCGCTTGCGTTCGAGGTAGAGACTCGTGGCTGAGACCACAGCGAGTGCCACCGCGATGCAGAGCAGCCCGGCAAAAATGACGAGAACAAGGCTGGATCCGTTGTCCGATTCCTGAAAGCTGCGCACTCTAGCTGCAAGGCAACGACTCGTCACGGGCGTGCCCCGTGAAAGCGCGACACGACCTCCGTCGACGAAGCCGACACCGGAACTCGTGCCAGTTGCGCAAGACCGAAGACGTCAGGGATGAAAGGCAGCGGGATGCTCGCGCGAACCGTGACGGTCACGCGAGATCCCGGCACGAGACAATCTGACGGCGTTGGCCTGCAGCTGATTGTGGTCGACGCGCGCTGAGTGATGTGCGCATCCGCAAAGGCAAACTGCACGGCCGTGGTGGATCTTTCAAACGCGCGAGCTTCGTTGGTGGCTTGCACAAATACTCGAACGGCGTGCCGGCTCGCTCCCTCCGCCGCCAACATGGCCTGCTGCACTGAAGACAAGGCAAGAACGAGGTACATCACTGGCACGAGCAGCAACAGCCCCGCCGAAATGAACTCGATGGATGCCGAACCGTCATCAGCCCAACGTGCATCAGCCCAGAACTTCGCGCGCGGCATGGCCACTCACCTCAAGAGGAATTGCCGGGCCCCACAATCCGATTATCGGTAAGGCGGTGACAACCGTTACCTCGACCGCTGGTTGGCCACGCCAATTCAGAAGCCGCGCGGTGATGTCTGCGGCGTAGTTCGCTCCCACGGCCGTGGCAATCAATTCGGCCGTGCGGCCACGACCGGCATTCAAATCAGAGTCGGCCAGGGCCGCCCAACGCGCTCCTTCCGAAGCCGCATCAGCCACGGTGTTGCGAATGTGCAGCGCGAGGGCAATCTGAATCACGCCAAGGGTCAGAAACACGAGCAGGACGCTGACCAACGTGAATTCGACAGACGCCGAGCCCTGCTCGTGACTCCAGCGACGTCGAAAACTCGCTCGGCGATCACGGTGAGACACGCGCTCGCAGACCGCGTCAGAACGAGACGACGCGGTCAATGGCCGTGCTGAATAACTGGCTCAGTGCCGGGGCGGCAACTGCCCAGAGCGCCACGACAATTCCCGCGGTCATCAGAGTGATGAGCACCCAACCGGGCACGTCACCGCGTTCACCTGCCAGCCACGGTGTTCGGGGCATCGCTCCGCTTCGAGTGCGACGTGGACGTTGGGACAGATTCCTGTTCATGCCTTCTCCCTTGAAAAATGATTGGGGAGAGTCTGCTCTAGAGGGTTACGAGTAAGACCGAAGTATCCACAGGAGGCGCTAGCAGGTCGAGTCCTCCGGCGGAACCGCGTCGTTGATGAAGAAGTCATTCACGAGTGTGTTCACGCACGAATCGCCTCGGTTGTAGGCAAGGTGGCCCTCCCCGCTGTAAGTAATGAGTCGACCATCGGTGAGGCTCTCAACTACACCCTGCGCCCACTCAATAGGTGTCGAGGGATCGCCCGTGGTGCCAATGATGATAATCGGCTCCTCTCCCGTGGGCTTCATGCCCGCGGTGGCGAAGACTGGCGGACTTGGCCACAGTGAACACAGCACGTCGACATAGGTAAAGTAGGGGCCCAGGACGGGAGCTGCCTCAATAATCATCTGGGCGCTCTCGGCCCACGTTGACTCTTCTGTGGCGGGCGTGTCGGCACAGCCGATCGCAAGAAATGCCTCGGTGTC
>WLDR01000058.1 GCA_009704705.1 Actinomycetota bacterium
GGAAGGTAAACTAAGGCTCGTGACTTACGTAATTGCTCTCCCGTGTGTGGACGTCAAAGACCGCGCGTGTATCGACGAGTGCCCGGTTGACTGCATCTAGGAGGGTGACCGCATGTTGTACATCCACCCGGATGAATGCGTTGACGGCGGTGCGTGCGAGCCGGTGTGTCCGGTTGAGGCGATCTATTACGAAGACGATCTGCCCGAGAAGTGGGCCGACTACTACAAGGCCAACGTCGAGTTCTTCACCGAGCTCGGTTCGCCCGGTGGAGCCGCCAAGGTCGGCGTAATTGCCGGCGACCACCCGGTCGTTTCTGTCTTGCCACCTCAAGCCGACTAGTTTCGCGTGGCGCCCGCACTGCCGTCGTTTCTCGACCTTCCCGATTATCCGTGGAATGCCATGGAACCGTATCGGGCAATCGCCTCAGCACACGCCGACGGAATCATTGACTTATCCATTGGGTCGCCCGTTGACCCCACACCGCAGATCGTGCGCGAGGCGTTAGTTCAGGCGACGGATGCGCACGCGTATCCACTCACGACGGGCACGAGTGAGCTCAGCTCAAGCATCGTGTCGTGGTTTGCGCGTCGGCGCGGGGTCACCGGGCTCACCACGGCTCAGGTTCTTCCCACTATTGGCTCGAAGGAATTCGTGGCATGGCTCCCGATCATGTTGGGGCTCAAGCCCGGCGACATCGTGGTGCATCCGACGGCCGCGTATCCGACCTACGAAATCGGCGCGGTGATGGCCGGCGCAACGGCGCTCGCCGAAGACGACCCCGCCAAGTGGCCCGCAGCGACAAAGCTCGTGTGGCTCAACTCGCCGGGCAACCCCGATGGGTCGGTGCTCACTGCCGAGCATCTGCGTGCGTGTGTCGTGCGCGCGCGCGAACTCGGAGCCGTGCTCGTGAGCGACGAGTGCTACGCCGAACTCGGGTGGGACGCCCCGTGGGGGAGCGAGCGCATCCCGAGCCTGCTCGCCGACGATGTGCGTGGGGATTCGTTCGACAACCTGCTGTGCGCCTATTCACTGAGCAAGCAATCAAACATGGCGGGCTACCGCGCCTCGTTCATCGCGGGCAGCGCGGATCTCATCGCACCGCTCACCAACATTCGTCGCCAGGCGGGCATGATGGTGCCCGAACCGGTGCAACGCGCGATGACAGTCGCACTCGGTGACGATGATCACGTCGCCGCTCAGCGTGAGATTTATCGTGCTCGCCGCAACGTGTTGAAGCCCGCACTCGAATCGGCCGGTTTTCGAATCGACCACAGCGAGGCCGGACTGTACTTGTGGGCGACGGAGGGTCGCGACGCGTGGGACTCAATTGACCGTCTTGCGCACCTCGGCATCCTGGGCGGTCCGGGGCACTTCTACGGCACGCACTATCCCAACCACATTCGTCTCTCTCTCACCGCTACCGATGAGCGGATACATTCGGCAGTCGACCGCCTTCGTCAGGCGTGAACGCACACCGGGGCATCCCCAATAACCTCTAGGCTTTACATCATGTCCGACCCTGCACTCCCGGCCACTGGTCGCACCGTTTCGGTCACCGTCGACGGCGTCACGAGCGAGTTTCCTGTTCTCGATGGCACCGACGGTCGCGCGGCCGTTGACATGGGCAAGTTCACGGCTGAGACCGGTCTGCACGCGCTCGACTACGGTTTCGTCAACACGGCGTCGACTCGCTCGGCAATCACTTACATTGACGGCGACGCCGGAATCTTGCGCTACCGCGGATACCCGATCGAACAGGTTGCCACGAGTCTTTCCTTCTTGGAGACTGCGTGGCTTTTGATTTATGGCGAGCTTCCCTCGGCCTCAGAGCTCGAAGAATTCGAGCAGAACATCCAGCACCACACGCTTCTTCACGAAGACCTCAAGAACTTCTTCTCCGGCTTTCCGCGCAACGCTCACCCGATGCCCGTTCTGTCGGCTGGAGTCTCGGCACTGTCGACGTACTACGAAGACTCGCTCGACCCGAAGAACCCGAAGCACATTGAAATCTCCACCTTCCGCTTGTTGGCCAAGTTGCCGGTTATGGCTGCCTACGCGCACAAGAAGAGCATCGGTCAGGCGTTCTTGTACCCCGACAACTCGCTCTCCTACGTCGAGAACTTTGTGCGCTTGACGTTTGGTAACCGCGCCGAGAGCTTCGAGATGAATCCGGTCATGGTTCGTGCGCTCGAGCGACTGCTGATTCTTCACGAAGATCACGAGCAGAACGCATCCACGTCGACGGTTCGTATTGTTGGGTCGACCGACGCGAACATGTTCGCCTCGATTTCGGCAGGCATCAACGCGCTGTTCGGCCCGCTGCACGGTGGCGCAAACGAAGCCGTGCTCACGATGCTCGGTGAGATTCAGCGTTCGGGCGAGTCCGTTCAGCGTTACGTCGAGCGTGTGAAGAACAAAGAAGACGGCGTTCGTCTGATGGGCTTCGGACACCGCGTCTACAAGAACTACGACCCACGCGCGCGTCTGGTCAAAGAAACGGCCGACGAGGTGCTCACCGCGCTGGGCGTGAGTGACCCCCTTCTCGACGTGGCTAAGCAACTCGAAGAGATTGCACTCGCCGACGAGTACTTCATCGAGCGCAAGCTCTACCCGAACGTCGATTTCTACACGGGCGTGATTTACAAGGCGATGGGATTCCCGACGCGCATGTTCACCGTGCTGTTCGCGCTCGGTCGACTCCCCGGCTGGATTGCGCACTGGCGTGAGATGAACTCCGACCCCGCCACACGAATCGGCCGCCCACAGCAGCTGTACACGGGCGCACCGGAGCGCAACATCCCCAAGCGCTAAACTGGCAGGCCGACAGGCGTTTTGCTCGTCGGCCAGTTGCTGCGGTGACGTGCTGCGTAGAGGAGGTGTGCGATGCCCAAAGAAAAGGGCGAAAAAGTTGTCGCCACCAACCGCAAGGCGCGTCACGACTACACGATCATCGAGACGCTCGAGTGCGGCATCGTGCTGTGGGGCACCGAGGTCAAGTCGCTTCGCGAAGGTCGCGCATCCCTCGTAGATGGCTACGCATTCTTTGAGGGCGGGCAGGCCTACCTCGACGCCGTGCACATCCCCGAGTATCACCAGGGCACCTGGAACAACCACTCGCCCCGTCGCAAGCGCAAGCTACTGATGCACAAACGCGAGATCGCCAAGTGGTCGGGCAAGGTCAAAGAGGGCGGGTACACACTCGTTCCGCTTCAGCTTTATTTCAAGGATGGCCGCGCCAAAGTTGAGCTCGCGCTGGCGAAGGGCAAGAAGGAATACGACAAGCGTCACGCGCTGCGTGAACGA
This sequence comes from Actinomycetota bacterium, assembly GCA_009704705.1. Taxonomy (GTDB): domain Bacteria; phylum Actinomycetota; class Actinomycetes; order Actinomycetales; family Microbacteriaceae; genus RFQD01. Next base: position 3,305 of record WLDR01000058.1, read on the forward strand.
CAAGACACTCGTGAGGCTGCGCGCGCGATGGCGGGGCGCAACCGCCTCGGTGATTGAGTTGGCTTAGCCCTTGAGGTCGGCTTCGATGGCGCTAACAATCGCGGCGTCATCGGGCTTCATCGTCGGGCGGAACCGCTGCACGCTGCCGTCGCGCTTGACGAGGAACTTCTCGAAGTTCCACTTCACAGGGCCAGCAACACCGCTAGTGTCCTTGATCTTGACGAGTTCTTTATAGAGCGGGTGGCGACCCAGGCCGTTGACCTTGACCTTGTCCATCATCGGGAACGTCACGCCCCAGGTCATGGAGCAGTAGTCGCCGATTTCTTCGTTCGACCCGGGCTCCTGAAACATGAACTGGTTGCACGGGAACCCGACCACGGTGAATCCGCGCGACTCGTACTTCTTCTGCAGTTCCTCGAGCTGTTCATACTGCGGCGTCAGCCCGCACTTGGAGGCAACGTTCACGACGAGCACGGTCTTGCCGGCGAATTCGGCGAAGGTCGTGGAGCGTCCATCCAGCGTGGTGATTTTCTGGGCTTCAAGTGCGGTGCGAGTCGTCATATGTCAAGCGTATGTCTAATCCCGACGGAAGGGGAGTGCGCGCGGGAATACGCGATGTCTGCTCGCGGTTGTAAACTTCACACAGCACCACAAACGGTGCACGATTACCGGCCCCTCAGTTGATTCGGTCTGGTGATTCACAAGTCAATAGCGTGTGATGGTTCGCTTCGCCACCTTCATGGGGATGATCGGTTTCGACATTGCCTGAGAGCGGGAGAGAAGCGGGCCGAGGATGCAGAGCTATCTCGTTAACGCTCTCTGCAAAATATAGGTGCCAAAGCTAAGCGCACCGACTTCGCCCTCGCTGCCTAAGCGAGCCTGAAGTCCGTCAGACCGGGCTAGATCCCGACTCGTGTTCTGGCGTTATCTAGGGAACTAGCTGCGTTGTTGCGCCGAAGGGCAACGCGGGACTTTCACTGCGGCTGGGCTCGTCGACTTAGGTGTCTGGTGACAAAAGTTGGAGCCGAGTAGAACGTTTCCACCGACTACGCCCGTAGAAGACTCACAATCACAGCAGTGGACGGGGGTTCAATTCCCCCCATCTCCACCACGTGCGTCGGCCATCACACGTTATTGACGTCGCAAAGTCGAAGGGCTCCGAGGTATATGCCTCGGAGCCCTTCGTTGCGTTACTTATCGGCGATTGTTTCGATCGCGACGGGCGCCGTTCTCCATGCGGCCAAGAATGGCGTCGAGGCGCTTCATGCGCGCGGCGACCTTCTGGTTCGCTGAGGCGAAGGTCATCAGGTTGCCAGCGCGAATGATGAAGAAACCTGCGAGGGCAAACGCGAGAGCTGAGCCAAGCGTGATTCCAGCGAGGGGAAGATCAATTCCCGTGTTCGGCAGTGCTTCTGCCTCAGGTTCCGGGGCGGGTGCTGCACACTCCGCCAAGACCTCCAAACTCGTCGTCGACAGAACGGTGCCCTGTGTGGGATCCGAGAGGTTTCCTCCCGTGATGACCTCAATTGTGTAGGTTTTTCCACTTAGCCAAGACCAGGCACTCCAGTTGTTGGTGCCAGAGGTCAAGCTACTCGCAAGAGCCTTTTGCCCTCCGGTGAATTGCAATCGGAAGTATTCCGGGTCTGTCAGGACGACAGCTGTGCCATCCGCGATTCCGTTGATAGTCAATGTGACGCTTTCACCGGGACAAATTGTCGATACAGAAAACGCTGCAGACGAATCAGCGAATGCTGCCGTAGGTGTGAGTGCGCCAATCATCGCGCAGGTGAGCGCTGCGCCTGCAGCGAGGCTGGTCTTGAGTTTCATTCGGTGTGAACCTTTCGCGTCATTTTGTGAAGGTTGCGGATGCCCTCGCAGAGTCTGCGGGGGCATCCGCGTTCGTGGTTTTGCGCTTAGCGAGTGGCTTTCGAGCTACGTGCGCGACGTGCGAGCACGACGCCGCCGAAAGCCAGCGCTGCTCCGCCGAAAGCAATCGCGGCACTCTGTTGGAGCGAGGCACCCGTGTTCGGCAGTGCTTCTGCCTCAGGGCCTGGGGCGGGAGCCGCACACTGAGTCAAGACTTCCAAACTCGTCGTCGTGAGAACGGTGCCCAGTGTGGCATCCGCGAAGGTTCCTCCCGTGATGACCTCAATTGTGTAGGAGCCGCCCTGATACACAGACCAGTAAGTCCAGGTGCTGGTGCCCGTGGTGAGACCCGCCGAAAGACTTTTTTGCCCTCCGGTGTATTGCACACGGAAGTATTCCGGGTTTGTCAAAAAGACAGTGCTGCCATCAGAGATACCATTGGCGGTCAAGGTGACGCTTTCACCGGGACAAATAGTTGCTTGAGAAAACGATGCCGACGAATCAGCAAACGCCGCAGACGGAGTGAGTGCGCCGATGATCGCGCAGGTGAGCGCTGCGCCTGCAGCGAGGCTGGTCTTGAGTTTCATTCGGTGTGAACCTTTCGCGTCGGGTTGCCTCGGTTGCCGGGATTCGGAGAAGTCCGAGGCGTTGAACAATAGTAACCACTGTTGACTTCAGTGATGACGAAAAGTTGCTGGCGTTTTGCAGCCCAGCCCGTCGTTCTGCGTCACGGGCTCTCGACCCCACGGAGAGTAGGATTTATCCCAATCGGACCTGTAAAAACTTCGCTTGTCCGTGACGAAAGGTAAATCCAATGGGCTACATCCGCTCGAAGGCCATGGAAGAAACGGGTTACATCGTTCTTGACTCGTATGACCAGGCCAAAGACCCGCAGGAATGGCTCGACATCGAGTATGTCGACTGGAAATCCTCGGGAGTTACCCGTTTCGCCCCGATCACCAGCGCGTTTGGTGAGATGGAATGCAACGGCTTCTGGAACCACACCCCTCCGCGCACCGACAAAGACGGCGTCTGGGTTCAGGCCAACCTCGACAAGGCCCCGATTCTTGCGAAGCGCGCGCAGGAGCCCGGTGCCAACATCGGTCGCTGCCGAGTCATCGAGTTGCAGCCAAACGAGTATTCTGACTCGCTCTACAACCTGCACCAGGACGACAACAACCGACTCAACCCTGACGGCACGGGCTGGATTGTTCGTTCATTCTTCAACCTCACAGACGACAAAGACTCCATCATGATCTTGCGCGAGGACCGCTTTGACCCGTCGACCGAGATTCGTATTCCTCTGCCAGCAGGTACGCAGCTCATCCTCGACACGCAGCGTTTTTGGCACGCGGTGTGGCACAACGGCGACAAGCCTCGTTACTGCCTCATCACGTCGTGGGAATCGGGCCCCGAGCTCGACGCCTACATCGCTAAGCACAACGGCAAGTCACATTACGACGTCAAGCCCCTTGACCCGGCATTCGCCGCCGAGTCGGAGGCGAAGTTCCTCGCTCGTGTCGAAGCTCGTCGTGCAGCGCTGGCCGCAAAGGGCATCGTAGAAGAAGGAGTGAAGGACCCAGAAGCCTAAAGCTTCGGTTCAACACAACACACGTTGTCGAAAGGGTCGTCCCGGTGGGGCGGCCCTTTCGCATAGGCTCGACGCATGACCGAACGCGAACTTCTCGAGCTCTGGGGCAAGGCCCGCCTGCACATCGTCTTGTCGCAAATCGCTCCGACCGCATTGCTCATCACAACCGCAATCGCGATGGGCCTCGGCCTCGGGCGCGCAGACATGCTCGTGCGAATCGCTGTGTTGGGCATCCTGCTCGCATCGGGTGTTCTCGGCGCGTTGGTTCAGTATTCCGCGGCGACTCAGTCGCTGGCGATTGCGAAGGACCTCGGCGGAATCAAAAACGCGTCGGCCACGTCGCGCCATGTCGTTGCATTCGCCGTGTGGATGAACGTGGTGCGCTTTGTCACGCCCGTCATCTTTATCGTGATTTTCGTTTTGCTGGCGGCAGCGCTTCTCGGCGGGCCCATCGGCGGCCCCGGTCGCCACTAATCTTCTAGGTCAGCTCAGCGCGCACGGCATCGTGCAAGTGGCCGTTCGTGGCAAGTGCACTGCCGTGCCAACAGTCGGCGTGACCGTCGATTGATGTGAACATTCCTCCGGCTTCGCGCACAATCGGCATCAGCGCAGCCATGTCATAGGGCTTGAGATCGAACTCTCCGGCCACGTCAACCACTCCCTCGGCGACGAGCATGTACGACCACATGTCGCCATAAGCGCGCGTGCGCCATACTTTGCGGCTGAGCCCAACGAGCTTGTCGAGGTACCCGGCCTGATCCCACTGCTGAAGGGAGTTGTAGCTGATGCTCGCATCGGCGAGGTTCGCGACGGACGACACCGCGAGGCGACGCGGCTCGGCCACGGCATGCATCGGTGTCACGAGTCGCCCGTCGAGTTCATCCGGTACCGGGATGTTCGACAGCGGGTCATTCGACTCATCAACCCACGCGCCGTTGCCCAGTGCAGCCCACCACCGCTTGCCCAGCGCGGGTGCGCTCACGACACCGACCACAGGGTCGCCGTCAATCGCAAGCGCAATGAGCGTGGCCCATACGGGCACGCCCCGCAAAAAGTTCGAGGTGCCATCAATCGGGTCGATGATCCATTGGCGATGCGGATGCTCGCCGTCACCGGTTTCGTGGTCCGCCACGCGTCCTGGCTGCTCGCCGAATTCCTCGCCGAGCATGAAGTCGTCACCACGCTCGGCGGCCAAGATGTCGATGATGGCGCGTTCAATTGCGCGGTCGGCGTCGGTGACGGGTGTCTTGTCGGGCTTCGTGGAGACCTCAAGGTCAAGAGACAGGTAACGCTCTCGACTGATCGCGTCGGCGGCGTCGGCAAGGTGCAACGCCAATTGCAGGTCTTCGTCGAGTGTGAAGTGAGTTCTGGTCACGCTCTCACCCTACGCGTGAGGGCGACGCGTTTGATTCTTGACAGTCACGTGAATCTAGCGAGCAGCTCTGAGCAGATAGGGCATGCCAGACATCGCAAGAACTCCGGGCCGCGTGCGCGGTGCTCGAGTGAGCTCGCGCTTGAGCAGGACCTTGACGTCAGCGAGGAACCCGAGCTCAGGCCACTCGTCCCACATGTCCTGCAGCAGACCGGGGTCGACTCTTCCCAACCCGAAACCCATGACATCTGCACTCGCGCCCAACGCAACGATCTGCGCGTCAGCACTGGATTGCGCAGGCAGTCTCGGTTGGAAGTGCGAGATGACCGCAGAACGTGCCACCTGAACGTCTGCGCTGGAGGCACCGACGTGGCTCAGCATGGAGAGCGCCTCGGTTGCACTATCCGCTGTGAAACAGTTGCCCCCAGTAGACGGATGCACGAGGCCGTCGTCATGAGCGAGCGCGGCTACCGCGGTAGCCGTTTGGTTCGCTCGGCCAAAGA
>WLDR01000059.1 GCA_009704705.1 Actinomycetota bacterium
AATCACTCCGTAGTCTCCTGCAACGAGGTGCACCGTTGCCTCTGGGGTAACGAGAGTGACCTCTCCCGAAATCAGGTTGAACTGCTCTTCAAACGAGTGCACATGGGTGGGGATTACTCCCCCGGGAGCAAGTCGTGAGCGCCCAAAGTCAGTATGAGCGGCGCCATCCTCGTAGCCGACTGCGCGCCAACGCGAGTACCCGGCAGACTCGGGCGCAATGCCGGTTTCGACCTGGAACTCGGCCTCGGAGGCCTTCTTGATTACGTGACGCTTGGTCATGGGCACCTGACTTAGGGCTGTGGATAAGTGTTTATTCACACTGACCGTTTAGTGTGAATGAACACTATCTAATGCCACGGCATGCCCGGTGTCAAGCGCAGTTTCGACGAGTTCTCAAAAAGCCACGTCGTGCAACGAACTCGCTCCGCTATGCGACGAGCACAACCTCCTGCTTGCGGTTGCCCCGCTCGAGGGAAGATCCCTCCACGTCCACATCCGGAAGCACCCGATTGAGCCAGGCCGGCAACCACCACGCCCCCTTACCCAACAGGCGAAGGACTGCAGGAATGAGGAGAAGTCGAACGAGGAACGCATCCACGAGAACGCCGAATGCGAGGCCGAATCCCATCGGTCGAATCATGGTGGACTCGGCGAAAGCGAAGCTGCCGAATACGGCGATCATGATGATTGCCGCAGCGATGACAACGGCCCGCCCGGCATGAACGCCTCTCGTGATTGCGACTCGCGCCGAGTCACCATGCACATACGCTTCACGGATCCCTGTTGCGATGAAGAGTTGATAGTCCATGGCCAGCCCGAAGAGAACTCCGATGAGGATTGTCGGCAAGAAGTTCATGATTGGCCCAGGGTTGTGCACCCCGAACACAGACCCCAACCAGCCCCATTGGTACACCGCGGTCACGGCACCGAGCGCGGCCAGAACCGAGAGCAAGAACCCGGCACTCGCAACCAGAGGAACCGCAATTGACCGGAAGACGAGAATCATCAAGAGCACGCTCAGCGCGAGAACGGTTCCGAGATATAGCGGGAGAGCATCCGCCAGTTTCTTCGAAATATCAATGTTGACTGCGGCCAAACCCGTTATTCCGAGTTCGCCGCCCGTGCTGGCCTCAACCGCAACAGCTTTTGCGCGTAGGTCATTGACAACCCGCTCCGTTGATTCAGCGGCCGGCCCTTCGCTGGGAACGACGGAGAAAATGAGAGTCTGTGAGTCAGGAGACGGAGATCCGGCTACGACGGCTTCAACGTTTTCGACGGTCATGAGAGTCGAGGCGACATCCGCCTGGGTTGCGAGCACGTCATCACCCGTCAACGGCGTTTCGAAAGAAACCACGGCCGTGATCTGGCCGTTTTGGCCTGCACCAAAACCTTCAGAGGTGAGTTCGTACGCACGATACTGCGTCGATTCAACGGGTTCAGAGAATCCGTCGGACAGGCCCAGTCGCATCGACGCAAATGGGATGGCCGTAATGAGGAGAACGCCTACCGTGATGACGAGTGCCCAGACTGGGCGCTTTGCTGCCCAAATTTCGCGGTTCGCCGTGATGGCAGCCTTCTCGGATACCTGAGGGATGGAGCCGGTTTTCACCCCATCGAGGCGCGCGCGTTCCTTGCGACTCAGAACCTTCAGCCCGGCAAACTTCATCATGGCTGGGGTGAACGTCAGGGCCGCAATGACCGAAATGGCGATGGCGATGGCTCCGATGCTGCCCATGAGTCCTAGAAACTCGATACCCGTCAGGTTGAGAGCCAAGAGGGCGATGATTACCGTCAGCCCGGCAAAGAGAACGGCGCTTCCGGATGTGCCATTGGCCAGGGCAATCGATTCCTGCACGGGCACGCCAGCCTTGAGTTGACGACGATGACGGTTGAGCACGAACAAGGAGTAGTCGATTCCGACCGCGAGTCCGAGCATCACCGCGAGGGTTGGCGTTGTCGAGTTCATCTCAATGACCGATGAGAGCGCGAATGCTCCGAGAGCACTAATCGCAACACCCAAGAGCGCTGTGATGACGGGGAGCCCCGCAGCAATCAGGGTGCTGAGCATGATGAACAACACGACGGCGGCAATGACGAGTCCGACGATTTCTCCAGGCCCAACAATGCTGCCCAGCGACGTAGCGAGTTCCTTCGAGAATTCAACGTCTACATTCGGCAGATTCAGCCCCGACAGCGAGTCAATGACTGCTTGTTTCGTCTCGGGCGACACATCTGACAGGGGTGTCGTGAAGTACACGCCACCGAGCGCAGTTTGTGAATCGACCGAGACAGCGCGGTACTTGTCCGCTGCGTCAAGAAGTTCTTGACCCCAACCGACCTTTTCTATCTGTCCCGGAAGATCGGCCCGGGCCGTGTCGAGTTCACGCTGAGCATCGGCGAGCGCCTGCTTGTTGTCCGCGATTTCTTCGCTCCCCGCAGCGCTCGCCCGCTGAGCGCTGGCGAGTGCCGCCGCCGATTCATCGAGCTGAGCGAGACCGGACGTCACTTGCTGCAACTGCGCCGTGAGCTGATCAATCTGAGATTGCGGTGCGCCCGCAGATGTCGCCTGAGCGATGGCCGACTGAAGTTGCGATTTGTTTGCTTCGAGGCTCGGGCGCGACTGCGCCACTTGAGAAAGTCCGGACGCAATCTCCGCCTGGCCGTTGAGCAATTGAGTCTCGGCCTCGGCAATCTTGACCCAGCCCGCATCAATCGCGGCCTGACCGTCAACGAGTTGCTGTGGGGCAGCGTCGATTTTTTTCTGCGCGTCCGCGAGTTCTGCAATCTTGTCGTCTTTGGCTGACTGGGCAACGAAAGGGTTCACGACTCCACTGACCTGCGTCAGTTCAGCCGTCTTTGACAAAGCGGCATCGATTGCCGCACGTTCCGATTCGGTGAAGGGCGTACCGTCGGACTTGTGGAAGACAAACTGAGCGCTTCCGCGTGACGCATCGGGAAAAGATTCCTTAAGTTGATCGATGACACTCTGAGAAGGCGTTCCGTTAAGCGTCATCGATGACGACAGAGTGCCCCCGAGCCCGAAGGCGGCCGCAGCTGTCGCAACCAGTACGAGAGCCCACGCAACCACGACAAGCCAGGCGCGACGAGCAGAGAATTGACCGAGACGGTAAAGCAATGAGGCCATGATGCATTCCTTTGACAGTGATTTGCCGGGAATTGCAACATCGGAATGGCCAGCAGGGGATAAACGACACTTGTAGGATAAAGGACAGGTGTTGGTTAGAACAATCTGGGCGGCGCCTTTAACACCTGTTTCACAGAAAGCGACTCCATGGATCCCCGCATCGCGCGAACCCAGCAAAGTCTGCAGGATGCCCTTCTTGAACTGTGCCGAACCGAAGGTTTCCCCACGCTGTCCGTCTCCATGATTGCCGACGCAGCTGGGGTGAATCGCAGCACGTTCTACCAGCACTACGCCGACAAAGAGACGCTGTTGGCGGATGCGTTAGACCGATTTGCCGAGCAAGCACAGTCGCAGCTTGAGGCCGACATCGAGTCAATGGGCGAATCCGATCCGCGCACCCTCATCAATCGGTACTTCACGCACGTACAGGAGAACTCTTCCCTGTACCAGACGGTGTTGAGCTCGGCCGGGTCTCCAGTGATTGTGGCCAGGCTGTCAGACCGAATCATCCAACTAGCGACATACGGCCTCTCCCAACCGGGCGCCACATCGGCTGGTTCCCTGCCTGTCAATGTTCGGGCTGCGAGCCTCGCCGGTTCGTTTATCGGCATTCTGCGCGAATGGATCAACATGGAACCTTTGCCCCCGGCAGAAGACGCAACTGCGTGGGCGTGGGCCGCGATGAACGCTCCCGTTGGTTCAGTGGACTAGCCCGAACACCAACCTCCGAAGTTCGGTTTTCGAAAGCGGCGCCCCCGGCAGCGCAACTGCGCTCTAGAGGCCGAGCTCCTGGGCTTCCTCGAGTCGAACGTCTTGCTTCAGTGCGGCGGTTGTTCTCACGAAAAGAATCAGCCAGACGAAAACGAGTGCGATGGCCATGATTTCAAGGCCCGTCAGGTTGTAGTAACCAAAAGGCTGGAAGAGCAAGACCGCCCACAGCGTCAACCCAGCGAAAACAAACGACGTGATCTGAAAGCCGCGTGAGAACACCTTCGTCAGAATCGGCACAAGAATAACCAACAGGCCAAAACCAATGAACAGGCCCTGCGCGCCGATGTTGTGCAAGATCAAGAGCTTGTCTACGGGGAACAGCCCGACAAACATGAACGCGACGCCAATGACCATGATCAGAATGCGGATGACGTTGACCCGACGAGCAGGTCGCTCGATGTTGCTCAACGCGATGATTTCGTAGAGGTCACGAGTCAGATAGTCGGCCATGGTGGTGAGCACGACGCCCGACAGCGTGATGGTGACGTTGAACGCCATCGCCGACAAGGGGTCGCCGTAACCTGAGCCCAAGAAACTGAAGTTGACCTGCCACCAGCGCGGATCTTGAGCCGTCAACATGCTGCCGAGCACACCGGTGAACAAGAAGAGCGTCAACAGAGTAGAGACAGTTTCAGTGGTTACGTTGCTCGCGATTGTGAAGAGCATGTATCCCGCAACGGCGGCCGTCACGGCAACGATGACGAAGCCCGATGATCGCTGCACGAGCATGCCCCGGAACGCAGCTTGAAACACGTAGAACAAACCGGCGGCAAGAAGGTAGGTAACGAAGGCGCCGGTCAGGGTGAGTGCCGCGGTGTTGATCGATGCGCGAATGGGGTGTTCGCGGTGCCAGGCCCGGCGGGCGGGGTCAAGCCGTGCCGCACGAACGTATCCAAACGCAAATGCCGGGATGCCAACGACCGTGCAGGTCCACGCCGCAAGGTATCCAACCGAGCCTTGGCCAAACAAAGCCAACTGAGAAATCTGCAAGAAGGCGAAAGCTGAAATCATGCCAACGATTCCGGCGACCCCGCCCACGATGAGCGCAACCGATTCGTTTCGCGTATTCGTGGGCGGGCGCTGCGATGCCCTCACTGCCGTCATTTCTCCGTGCCTACTTGAGGATGCGAATGAGCTTGCGGTTAACAAACTCTTCAATGCCGAAGCGACCGAGCTCTCGGCCAAAGCCGGAACGCTTGATGCCACCGAACGGCAGTTCGGGGCTGTCGAGTCCCACACCGTTCACGTAGACCATGCCCGCCTCGATTTGGTCGGCCACACGCATCACCTGTGCCTTGTCGGTCGAGAACAGATACGAACCGAGGCCGAAGGGGGTGTCATTCGCGACGGCAACCGCCTCTGCTTCGTCCTTGACCTTGTAGACCAGAGCTACGGGCCCAAAGAACTCCTCGTGGTGCGCATCCATCTTCGGAGTGATGTCGGTCAGCACAACGCTCGAGAAGAACGTTCCGTTGCGGTCGCCGCGAGCGACAACGGTCGCACCCTGAGCGACGGCACGCGAGACCTGCTCCTCGAGACCGTCAGCGGCACCAGCGGAAGACAGCGGCCCGAGGTAGGTGTCCTCGTCCATCGGGTCACTCGGAACCGAGGCCAACAACGCGGCCGAAAACTTCGACAAGAACTCGTCGTAGTGAGTATCGAGCACAATAAAGCGCTTGCCGGCGTTGCATGCCTGACCGTTGTTGTCGTTGCGTGCAGAAACGGCGGACTCAACAGTCGCGTCCATGTCGTCAGTGCTCAGCAAGATGAATGGGTCGGATCCACCAAGCTCGAGAACAACCTTCTTGAGGTGACGACCCGCGAGCTCCGCAACAGCGGCACCGGCTCGCTCCGATCCTGTGAGCGAGACTCCCTGCACGCGAGGGTCGGCGACGATGGTCGCAATCTGCTTGCTGTCGGCGTAAAGATTCTGATACGCGCCTGCCGGGAATCCCGCATCCACAAACATCTTTGCCATTGCGCCCGCAGACTCCGGGCACTGGGAAGCGTGCTTGAGCAAAATCGTGTTGCCGAGAACCAGGTTCGGGCCGGCGAAACGCGCGACCTGGTAGTAAGGAAAGTTCCACGGCATGATGCCGAGAAGTGCGCCAAGTGACGAGCGGCGGATGAACGCCTCGCCGTCGCCTTCGAACTCAACGATGGGCTCGTCTGCCAAGAAACGCTCTCCGTGGGTCGCATAAAACGAGTAGATGTCGGCGGTGAAGTCGACCTCGCCCAACGCCTGCGCAAGCGGCTTGCCCATCTCGCGAACGATGATTTCGGCAAGCTCGTCGCGACGCACGCGGTGAAGCTCTGCGACCTTTTCAATCAGTGCTGAACGCTCAGCGATGCTCGTGCGCTTGGACCACGTCTGGTGGGTTTCGTGCGCGAGCTCGACAGCTTGTGCGATTTGTGCATCGGTGTTCTGAGCGAACGGTGCGCTCTTGTCGCCGGTTGCGGGATTAGTAACGACATAGGTGCTCATGGCCACTCCTTCGTGAAACGTTGGCGAATTCAGATTACTTTGTGTCGACCTCATATCCCACCCCAGCCGGTCGACTAATGCTGCTTCGGTGCGTCCTCACCCCGGAGGTCTTCGACTTGAGCCTCGAACAGTTTGGCGAGTTTGTCCATCGCGTCGTATTCCGGAGAACCAGGACCCGGGGCACCCGTTCGTTGATAACCGGCCGGGCGTTCTGCTCCGGAGGGGTCTCCCGCTTTTTTGTCTGTCACTGTGATCTCCTTCGCGCATCGAAATCTGCTCTAACCCTAACGACCGCAGGCAACCGCGTGGCGGTGATTGACCAGCTCGATTTCATGAGTCACACTTGCGTTCAGGCCCGCATCCAACTGGTGCCCAGAAAAGAGGTGCCCCGTGGCACGCAAGGTTCGGTCGGAAGACGAACAAATCAAACGACTCCGCACGTATAACGTCGTCGCGGGTGCTGTTCACTTTTTGCAGGGAGCAACGTTCCTTTTCGTTCTCACGCAACTGAGTTCACAGGTCATGTTCCCCGTGACCGTCGATTACATGACGGGACCTCCCGGAGTTGACCTCCCCACCGAGAGAGTCACACTCTTTGAAATCAACCTTGGAATCGGCGTTGTTGCCTTCCTCTTCATGTCAGCCTTTTTCCACTTCCTGATTTCGTGGCCGGGTGTTTTCAACCGCTACGCCGCGGGACTGAAGAAGAACCACAACTACTTCCGTTGGACCGAGTACTCGCTCAGCTCGTCGGTCATGATTTGGCTCATCGCTCAGCTCACCGGAGCGACCGATGTTGGTGCACTGGTCGCGATCTTTGCGGTCAACGCATCCATGATCATGTTCGGTGCCCTGCAAGAGAAGTACGAGAAGCCGGGAAACAAGCAGTTCCTGCCGTTCGTCTTCGGTTGCATGACGGGAATCGTGCCGTGGCTCATCATCTTGATCTACACGCTTCAGCCCGGCTCGACGAGTGCCGCCGAAGTTCCCGGCTTCGTCATCGGCATCATCGTGTCGCTCTTCGTGTTCTTCAACACGTTCGCTATCAACCAGGCATTGCAGTATCGCCAGGTCGGCGGATGGCGCAGCTACCTGCGCGGTGAGCGCATGTACATCACGCTCAGCCTCGTGGCAAAGAGCGTGCTCGCGTGGCAGGTGTTCTCCGGAGCGCTCGTTCCGCTTTTCGTCAACTCATAGTTCACGGCCGATGGGCTACTGCGCGAAGTTGAGACCAACTTTGTTGCGGTAGCCCATCACCTTTGAGCGCATGCCGATGCCACAGACACCAACCATGGCGTCACCCGTGAAGTAGCCGTAGATGCAATCGCCGCCGACGTCGCCCTCGAGAAGTCGTATGTCGTCGCCTTGGTCAAGAAGTCCATAGGCAAGCAAGCTCACCTCGAACTGGTCACTCCAAAAACTTGGGATGGGCGCGAACGGTTTTTCGAGTTCCGCCGCATGCGCATCCCGGTCGTCGCCGTGAGCGAGCGCGACCAGCTTCCCCACCTTGCGGGCCATTTCGGTCGGGATGTTCCAATGCTCGACCCGTCGTGTTTTCGGGTCGAATTGCGGGATCGGAAAACGCGCGACGTCGCCGATTGCGTAGACGTTGTCCCACGGCTCGCCGTTCTCCCGCAGCGCGTGCAAGGTCTCGTCAACGTGCACGCCGGATTCGATGTCGATGTCGTTGTTGAGCAGGAACTCTGTATTGGGAAGTGAGCCGAGCGCTTCAATCACGACGTCGCACGAGATGTTCTGGCCGTTGTCGAGCACGACACCCGTTACGCGGTCGCCGGCCTCGTCAGCGAGAATCTCGACGAGACACGCGTTTGAAATGAACGTCACGCCGTGAGCCTCGTTGCGGCGTTGCACATCTTCGGCGAGTTGCTGACCGAGGGGTCGCAACATCGGGATGCTGCCCTTGCCGACGACCGTTACGGTGCAACCGAGCTTTGTCGCGGT
>WLDR01000006.1 GCA_009704705.1 Actinomycetota bacterium
CCGGGAATTCATCGTCCGCGCACGCTTCTCGGCGAGCGGCTCAATGCGCTCGTTCAGTCAACGCTCGGCGACGTTGACGTTATTGGCATGTGCTTTCCGGCCGACGAACCCGTCGGCCCTGGCGATCGTTTCATCAGTGAGCAGCTTGAGAACTTCCCTCGTGCAATCAAGGTGGCTGTGATCACTAAGGTCGACGTTGCGAGCAAACAACAGATTGCCGAACGTTTGTTGCAGGTGAACGAACTGCGCAACTGGTCGTCGCTCATCCCGATTTCGGCGACAGCTGGAGAACAGCTTGATGTGCTGACCGAAGAACTCATTGCCTTGCTTCCTCCGGGGCCGGCGTTCTATCCGACGGATGCGACCACGGATGACGACCAGTTCAAGCGGGTTTCCGAGCTCATCCGCGAGGCGATCCTGGAGGGCGTTGACGATGAGTTGCCGCACTCGCTCGCGGTGACGATTGACGACATCATGCAACGCGAAGACAAAGACCTCATCGACGTCTACGCGAACGTCTTCGTCGAGCGGGACAGCCAGAAGGGCATCATTATCGGTAAAGGCGGAGAGCGTCTGCGTGACATTGGTGCGCGATCGCGGGTCGAGATTGAAGCGTTGCTCGGACACCCGGTTTTTCTGTCACTTCGCGTCAAGGTTGCTAAGGACTGGCAGCGAGATCCGAAACTATTGCAACGCCTCGGCTTTTAGCGGTGTTAGCCTGTTGTCATGTCGGTAGGTCTGCTTCTTCTTAGTCGCCGCGACGGGGCGCAACTCTAGCCATCCTCGTCGCGGAGCTTTCGTTGGCTTCCCATCTTGACGAGCTAAGAGAGAACAGCATGAAAAACCAGCAAAAGCCGAGCGGAATGCCGGTGCACAAGTACCTCCCGTATCACGAGACACTCGGCATTGACTTGCCCGACCGAACGTGGCCCGGTAAGCGTATCGATAAGGCGCCGCGGTGGTGCGCTGTCGACCTGCGGGACGGCAACCAGGCACTCATTGATCCGATGAGCCCCGAACGCAAGCGCATCATGTTCGATTTGCTCGTGCGCATGGGCTACAAAGAAATCGAAGTTGGGTTCCCGTCCGCGAGCCAGACCGATTTTGATTTCGTGCGCTCACTCATTGACCAGAACGCGATTCCCGACGACGTCGTGATTCAGGTTCTCACACAAGCTCGTGACCACCTCATCGAGCGCACGTATGAATCCATCGCGGGAGCCAAGCAGGCTGTCGTTCACCTCTACAACTCGACGAGCATCCTTCAGCGCGAAGTGGTTTTTCGTGAAGAGAAGCAGGGCATCATCGACATCGCCCTGCACGGTGCACGTTTGTGTCGCGAGCTCGAGAAGACCATCCCCGAGACGACCGTCTACTACGAGTACTCGCCCGAAAGCTTCACGGGTACCGAGCTCGAATTTGCTGCTGAGATTTGCAACAAGGTCATTGAGGTCTTTGAGCCCACCGCAGATCGCAAGGTGATCATCAACCTGCCGGCGACCGTAGAGATGGCAACGCCCAACGTGTATGCCGACTCCATTGAGTGGATGAGCCGACACCTCATTCCGCGAGAGAACATCATCGTTTCGCTGCACCCGCACAATGACCGTGGAACCGCTGTCGCTGCGGCTGAGCTTGGTTACATGGCCGGCGCGGACCGCATCGAAGGCTGCCTCTTTGGTAACGGCGAACGCACCGGAAACGTTGACCTCGTGGCCTTGGGCATCAACTTGTTCACGCAGGGCATTGACCCGCAGATCGATTTCTCCAACCTTGACGAGGTGCGACGCACGGCGGAGTACTGCAATCAGCTCAAGGTGCACGAGCGCAGCCCGTGGGCCGGAGACCTCGTATACACAGCGTTCAGTGGTTCTCACCAAGATGCCATCAAGAAGGGCTTTGAAGCGATGGCGGCGGATGCGTCCGCGCAAGGCACCCACGTCGACAACTTGGTGTGGGCTGTTCCCTACCTGCCGGTTGACCCGAAGGACCTCGGTCGAACCTACGAAGCCGTGATTCGAGTGAACTCGCAGTCGGGCAAAGGCGGAGTGGCGTATCTGCTCAAGCAGGACCACGCGCTGGATCTTCCTCGTCGCTTGCAAATCGAGTTTTCCGCCGTCGTGCAAGCAAAGACCGACGCCGAGGGTGGCGAAGTCTCGAGTGACGACCTGTGGCGAATCTTTCAGGATGAGTATTTGCCATCTGAAAACTCGGCCGACAAGTGGGGGCGTTTTGAACTGCACGGGACCCGCACCGAAAGCGATTTCTCGGGCACGGTAAAGCTCAGTGTCGACCTGCGCGACGGCGACAACGTCTCACGTCAGGAATCCGAGGGTAACGGCCCGATTGATGCGTTCATCAAGATGATGAGCAATCACGGAATTGCGATCGAGCTCTTCGATTATGTCGAGCACACGCTGGCTGCGGGTGGAGACGCCCGCGCTGCTGCTTACGTCGAACTCAATGTCGACGGACAGCGGTTGTGGGGTGTTGGAATCGATTCCGACATTTCAACGGCAACGCTCAAAGCCGTCGTCTCCGCGATTAATCGCGCTGTGCGGAGCTAGCCTCGCGTGCGTGACTAAATCGACGTAGCCCGATGAGAACCACCGCCGCCAGGCCAACGCCGACAGTGATGAAGGTGACCATCGAGTCCTGCGACCCGAGTCCGCGGGCGGCCCCGTAAAGCAGTGAGAACAATCCGCCGAGCATGATTCCGTTCGCCATGACGCGGTTCTTGTCCTCGAGCAAAACGCTCAGAGCGAGAAAGATCACGGCCGCGATTGTCACGACGATGGAGACAATTCGATTGTGAGTCTGCTGTTGGAGTTGAAAGGCCTGCTCGAGAGCATTGATCGTGGCTAGCTCTTCGGCTGTCGGGGTCTTGCTTCCCAACATGGTCCACATGTCCTGAATGGCCTGAGGGTAAACCGGCTCGGGGTAGAAAGCATCAATTCCAAAGCCCACGAAGAATGCGACCAGCAAGCCAACAAAAACGACGAAGATGATTCTGAAAATTTGGTTCTCCATCTGGTCACCATAACCCACGCACATCCAATTCGCGTGATAGGAATTGACTCATGGATCCCATGGCAATAGAAGTTCCCTCGTGGGTTGACTTTGCGGCGGTTGGCATCGGGAGTCTGCAGGGCGCCATGTTCGCAGCCCAATTTCGAGACCGCCAACTCGATCTCCTCGGCGTTGCCATGATTGGCACCGCCACCGGTTTGGGTGGCGGATTTCTTCGAGACCTTTTGCTGCAACGCCCCCTGGTTGCGCTCAGCGCAGACTGGTATCTCAGCGTTGCGGTTCTTTTCGCATTGTTGGGAATGCTCCTCGCTCGCCTTGTGCGCAAAATTGATTGGGTAATCACGGTCGCTGACGCGCTCACCATCGGTCTCTTCGGCGCCATCGGTGTGGCTGCTGCGCTCGCTCAAGGGCTGCCGATCATCCCGTCAATCTTTGTCGGCACTGTGTCGGCTGTCGGCGGCGGCGTCATCCGAGACATCTTGCTTGCCACCCCTATAACTGTGATGCACGTGGGATCGCTCTATGCCGTAGCGGCGGCTGCTGGCACGTTGACGTTCGTGGTTTTGCGCTCGTTTTCGATTTCGGTCGACTGGTCGGCGCTGATCTGCGTGGTCGTCACGGCAACGATTCGAATTCTTGCAGTGCGATTCAACTGGTCGCTGCCCGAGCAGCGCGTATTGCGAGGAATCCGCAAGCCGAAATTGGTGCGACCGGCAGACCTCACCGGCCCGATTGAAAAGCCTCGGGACCTGTAACTCGGACACGCGAGCAGATCTGAGCAGAAAGCACGGCCGTGATGCGAGTCTGTCGCTGTTCTTGCACACACTCAGCGGATAATGGACTGTGCCCACATACCGAGACGAAGGTGTCGTTCTTCGCACCTTTGACTTAGGTGAAGCCGACCGCATCGTGACGATTCTCACCCGCAGCCATGGCAAAGTGCGCGCGGTTGCCAAGGGCGTGCGCCGCACCGCATCGAAGTTTGGTTCGCGACTCGAGCCATTCATGGTCACCGACGTTCAGTTCTACCAAGGTCGCTCGTCTCTCGACACGATTCAGCAGGCAGAGACGCTCGGGTCTTATGGTGCGGATATCGCCGGACATTACGACCGGTTCACGGCTGCCAATGTGATGGCCGAGACGGCGGAACGACTGACCGACACCGAGCCAGCGGTCAACCAATACACGCTTCTCATCGGAGGACTGCGCTCATTGTCGCGCGGTGAGCACTCGCCCAGCCTCACGCTCGATTCCTACTTGATGCGGTCCTTCTCCATCGCCGGATGGTCGCCGAGCCTCGACTCGTGCGGTCGTTGCGGTTCCGAGCTGAACCTGAACGCTTTTGTCGCCCACGTCGGTGGTCTTGTCTGTGACGGATGCGCGCCATCCGGCTCGCCTCGTGTGACCTCTGCAGTTGTTGACACGTTCAACGCTCTACTCGAAGGAAACTGGGTCGCACTCGAGCAAACCGACTCGCGCGATCTCGAGCGCACGTCTGGGTTGATTTCGGCATACACGCAATGGCACCTCGAGCGTGGGTTGAAGTCGATGGAGCACGTTGCACGATGAGTAAACCGTTTACGCACAAAGACGCCGTGGCGTACAGGCCGCTTGACTGGACCGGGGAGCAACCTCCACCGTTTCCATCCGGCTCGGTGCCTGCTCATGTCGCCATCGTCATGGATGGCAACGGGCGATGGGCAAACCTACGCGGACTAACGCGCATCGAGGGCCACAAAGAGGGCGAGGCCACACTCCTCGACGTTCTTGCCGGAGCAATTCAAGCTGGCGTCAAGTTTCTCTCGGTGTACGCGTTCTCCACCGAAAACTGGCGTCGATCGCCCGAAGAGGTCAGATTTCTCATGGGATTCAACCGGGACGTCTTGCACCGGCACCGAGACCAGATGAACGAATGGAACGTTAGGTTTCGGTGGGCCGGTCGCACGCCAAAACTGTGGCCGTCCGTTTTGAACGAGCTCAAGTTTGCCGAGAAGCTGACGTCTAAGAACACCGGACTAACGCTCACCATGTGCATCAATTACGGTGGTCGAAACGAGATCACCGACGCCGTGCGTGAGATTGCAGAAAAGGTGGCTGCGGGCAAACTCAGTCCACGAGCGATCTCGGAGAAGACCATCCAGAAATCGTTGTACGTTCCGGAGATGCCGGATGTCGACCTGTTCATCAGGTCGAGTGGCGAGCAACGCACGTCCAACTTTCTATTGTGGCAATCGGCATATGCCGAGATGGTTTTTCTTGACACGCTGTGGCCTGACTTCAAGCGGGCGCACCTGTGGCAGGCGCTTGAGCTCTACGTCAACCGAGATCGTCGTTTCGGTGGCGCTGTCGATAAGCCAACCGCGAAGGTGAAGAAGTAATGACCGAGCCGATCAAAGTCGATATCTGGTCAGACGTGCAGTGCCCCTGGTGCTTTATCGGTAAGCGCAAATTCGAAGCGGGAGTCAAGCAGTTCGCGGGTGAGGTCGAGGTCGAGTATCACTCATTCGAACTCGCACCCGATACACCTGTCGACTTCGAAGGAACTCCCGTTGACTACCTCGCAAAGCGCAAGGGTATGCAACTTGCTGACGTTGAAGCAATGCTCGAGAGGGTCACGACGATAGCCAGTGAAGTCGGGTTGAACTACGACTATGCGTCCGTGCACCAGACGAACACCGGCAAGGCGCACGAGCTCCTGCACTTCGCAAAAGCCCACGGAAAACAAGGTGAGGTCAAGGAGCGTCTGCTGAGTGCCTACTTTGAGCAGGGCCGTCACTTAGGCCGAATTGATGTTTTGGTTGCTGTCGCCGGCGAAGCGGGCTTGGACGAGGCAGACGCCCGCACCGCTCTTGAATCAGGCTCATATCGCAAAGCGGTAGAGGCAGATGTGGCTCAGGCAGCCCATTTTGGAATTTCTGGCGTGCCGTTCTATGTCATTGACGGCAAATACGGCATTTCTGGCGCGCAGGGCAGTGAGATCTTTGCTTCTGCGCTTGCGGAAGCCGCAGCGGCCCGCACCAGCTAAGCGACCGCATTTCTGCGCACAATTGCCTACTGGCAACGGTAAAGCCAGCCCGCTCTGCGATACTTGAACAGTATTTGTGGGAATGACGAAGCGAGAGATTGTGGTCGAGACAGCCGTGCGGGATGAGGTGCGTGTGTCGCGCGCATCCACGCTGGCTATTGGACCAATTCGCCCCGCGGTGCCGGTCGTGCTTGCACCCATGGCAGGCATCACAAACATGGCTTACCGTCGTCTCTGCCGCGAGCAGGGCGCAGGCGTATTCGTCAGCGAGATGATCACCTCGCGCGCTCTCGTTGAACGCACACCCGGCTCGATGCTCTTGATTCAGAGCCACCCCACCGAGAGCGTTCGTTCGATTCAGCTCTATGGCGTTGACCCGGTGACCGTGCGCGAAGCGGTCAAAATGCTGGTTGCCGAAAACTATGCCGACCACATTGACTTGAACTTTGGTTGCCCGGTTCCCAAGGTCACGCGCAAAGGTGGCGGTGCTGCATTGCCGTGGAAGCGCACTCTGTTTCGCAACATTGTCGAGGAGGCCGTCAAGGCCGCGGGCGACATTCCACTGACGGTCAAGATGCGCAAGGGCATCGACGCCGATCACCTCACGTTTATCGAAGCGGGCAAGTCGGCCGAGGGTGCCGGGGCCTCGGCAATCGCATTGCACGGCCGAACGGCAAGTGAGTTCTATTCCGGTCACGCTGACTGGAACGCAATCGGCGAGCTCAAAGCGGCAATCAGTTCTGTGCCCGTGTTGGGTAACGGAGACATCTGGAGTGCTGAGGACGCCGTGCGCATGGTCGAGCAGACCGACTGCGATGGTGTCGTTGTCGGGCGCGGATGCCTCGGACGCCCCTGGTTATTTGCCGACCTCGAGGCGGCTTTCCGTGAGCGTGCGGGAGAAGTGACGAACCACTCACACGTGCAGCCCACGCTGGGGGAGGTCGCCATCACTCTTCGCCGACACCTCGTCTTGTTGACCGAGTTTCTGGGTGACGAGGGGCACGCAAGCCGCGACATTCGAAAGCACATGGCCTGGTACTTCAAGGGGTACCCAGTCGGGGAGCTCCGTGCGCAGTTTGCCCAAGTGACGAGCCTCGCTCACCTCGATGACCTTATTGTGCAGCTCGACCTCGATGCTCCCTACCCGGGGCAAGACGCCGAAGGGCAACGCGGCCGCCAGGGCACGCCGAAGAAGCCAACCTTGCCCCACCGTTGGCTTGACTCGCAAGAGCTCAGTGCAGCAGAACAGTGCGTGGTTTCAGAAGCTGAAATTGACGCGAGCGGTGGTTAGCGCGTGGGTACCCCTCCACTGACGGCCGGCTATTCTGACGCGGATGCTGAGCGCATGTTTCCCGAGGGGCACGCTTCGCGCCGAGGTGACTTCGCGCGAGACCGAGCCCGACTCTTGCACTCGAGTGCGTTGCGGCGCCTGGCGGCCAAGACGCAGGTGCTGTCTCCGACAGCAGGCCTCGACTTCGCGCGAAATCGACTCACGCACTCACTCGAAGTGGCCCAGGTCGGGCGCGAACTCGCGGGCAGCTTGATGCTTGACCCCGATGTCGTCGACACGGCTTGCCTCGCGCACGACATCGGGCATCCACCGTTTGGTCACAACGGCGAACGCGCACTCAACGAGTGGATCGAAAAAGCAGGGGGGTTTGAGGGCAACGCACAAACCCTGCGCTTACTCACCCGGCTCGAGCCCAAAGTGTTCTCGCCCGAGGGGCGGAGCTTCGGACTGAACCTGACGCGCGCGAGCCTTGACGCGAGCACGAAATATCCGTGGCCTATTCAACAGGCAGCGCTCGACCCCGCAGGTCGAATCAAATTCGGCTTCTATGCCGACGACATCGAGGTTTTTGAATGGTTGCGTGCCGGAGCGCCCGACCGAATCAAGTGCATCGAAGCTCAAGTGATGGACTTCTCTGACGATGTGGCCTACTCGGTGCACGACTTTGAAGACGCGGTTGTCAACGGCTATATCGATGCGCGCGAGCTGGGCGCACGAGTGAACCACGATGCTCTCGTTGACCAGATGTTCGAGTGGATCGGGGGAGAGTTCAGTCACGACGAGCTCATCGCCGCCTTCGATCGGCTTGATCAACTCGATGCGTGGCTCGATTCCTGGGATGCGTCGCGGGTTTCGCAAGCACAACTAAAGAACCTCACATCTCAACTCATTGGGCGTTTCTGTCACGCTGCTGTGCACGCGACCCGTGGTGCCTACGCGCAGAAGAAGCTGCAACGCTTCAACGCGAGCGTCGTTGTTCCCCGTGAATACTTGGCCGAGATTGCCGTCTTGAAGGGTATCGTCGCCGCTTTTGTCATGGTGACAAACTCACGCCAGCCCGTTTACGCCATGCAGCGTGAAGTGCTTACCGATTTGTGCGAAGTCCTCTACTCGACGGGTTCTTCGAATCTCGACCAGGCTTTTGCCGACGATTGGGCCGTCGCGCTCAATGACGACGCTCGAATGCGCATTGTTGTGGACCAGGTCGCGAGCTTGACCGATCAGTCGGCTTTTGCGTGGCACGAACGGCTGGTGAAAAAGTAGGTGGCCGGTCGAATCAAGCAGTCAGATATTGAGGAGCTCAAGTCCCGACTGAATATCGCAGATATCGTCGGGGATCATGTGTCGCTCAAGAACGCGGGCGTTGGTTCGCTGAAGGGATTGTGTCCCTTCCACGATGAGCGCAGCCCGAGCTTTCACGTTCGCCCCGGTGTCGGCTACTACCACTGCTTTGGTTGCGGTGAGAGTGGAGATGTTTTCTCCTTCGTTCAGAAGACAGACCACCTCTCGTTCACCGAAACAATTGAGCGTCTCGCCGAGCGCATCGGGTTTCAGCTCCACTACGAAGAGGGCGGCAAAGAGACAGCCGAGAAGGGGTCGCGCGTGCGCATCCTGGCGGCAAATCAGGCTGCCGAAAAGTTCTTCATCGAACAGCTCGCATCCTCTGAAGCCGCCACCGGTCGTGCGTTCTTGGGCGAACGAGGATTCGACAAAGCCGCCGCCGAAATGTTCGGTATCGGATATGCGCCCAAAGGCTGGAACGGACTCCGCGACCACCTGCGGTCAAAGGCCTTTACTGATGAAGAAATGGTCAACGCCGGCCTTGTTTCCAGTGGTGACAAGGGGGTCTACGACCGGTTTCGCGGCCGATTGATTTGGCCGATTCGAGACGTCACCGGACAAACAATCGGATTTGGTGCCCGCAAACTCTATGAGGATGACCAAGGCCCGAAGTACCTGAACACGTCAGAGACCGCGGTGTATCACAAGTCACAGGTGCTCTACGGGCTCGATTTGGCGAAACGAGACATATCGAAGCAACGGCAGGTCGTCGTGGTCGAGGGATACACCGATGTCATGGCGGCGCATCTTTCCGGCATCACGACGGCCATCGCCACCTGTGGTACCGCGTTCGGTGTTGACCACATCAAAATTATCCGACGCATCATGGGAGACGACTCAGGCCTGGGCTCGGTCATCTTCACGTTTGACCCCGATGCTGCCGGACAGAAAGCCGCTCTGCGCGCGTTTAGTGAAGAGCAGAGATTTGCTGCCCAAACGTTTGTCGCCGTTGCACCGGATGGTCTTGACCCGTGTGACTTGCGGCTCAACAAAGGCGAGCAAGCTGTTCGCGATCTCATCGAGTCGCGAGTGCCGATGTTTGAATTCGTGATTCGGCAAGTGGTCTCGCGCTACGACCTTGACACCGTTGAGGGCCGTGTCGCCGCGCTTCGGGAGGCTGCTCCGATTGTGTCTGAAATTCGAGATGCATCCCTCAAGCCGGGTTATGCCCGCGAACTCGCGCGCATAACTGGCGTGGATGTTCTTGAGGCTCAAGCGGCCGTCGCCCGCGGAGGCTCACGAGACGCAGCAAAGCCGTCGTCTGCCCAGCGCTCTGCATCGACTGGTGCCGGTGCGCAGGATTCTGATACCCCGCCAGATGCCTCGACGCCCATCGTGCTCGGCAATGATCCCGCAACGCGCATGGAGCGGGAGGCCCTGATGGCGATGTTGCAGATGCCGTCGGACGTTGGACCTGAACTCCTTGCTCAGGCGGTGCAGAGCTACGTTGCGAATCCGAGTTTGGCGATTGTTCGTGACGCAATTGGCGCAAACCTCGAAGATGTCTCGCCAACGTCGTGGATTGAACGCGTTTCGTCTGATGTTCCTGACAACGTTCGAGCGCTGGTGACGCAGTTGGCTGTAGCTCCACTACCCGAACGCAGTGAACGAGAAATGGCAACCTATGCGAGTGCCATCGTGATGTCACTCATCGAACGCGATCTCGTTCGCAAGAAAGCAGACCTGGTCAGTCGGATGCAGCGCCTCGACCCCACGGCGACGGATGAATCGCGCGAGATCCAGCGCCAGTTGCTCGATCTCGAAGCCCAACGACGGAGGTTTCGTGATGAGTAGTGGTGACGCATATGACGGGGACGTCGTTCGTGGACATGTTGAAGACCAACATCTCATCGTGCTCGGCGAGGAACATGACGATCTGGAACGCACAGTGGCAATTCCCGGTCCCGTCAGCATCGCGCCGAAGCAACCGGATATCTTCACGCAGGCGGTAACGACCAGCGGGGGAGAGCTCATCGATTTGGGTCCAGATACTCGCGGGCTCATCTGGCTTTCCAACTCGCGTGTCGGCCCCCTCGATGACGTTCTCGAAGCGAATCCGCAGCTCAATTGGGTGCAACTGCCGTGGGCAGGTGTTGACGCATTTAGCGAACTCCTCGCTCGACGTGGACGACCCGGGCTCATCTTCACGAGTGCGAAGGGGTGCTTTGCTGAGCCCGTGGCCGAACACGCCATTATGTTGGCTCAGGCGCTACTGCGGTATTTGCCCCGTCGCGCACGGGCAACGTCGTGGGACTCAACTTTTCTGGGAATTTCGATGTACAACAAGCGTCTGGTGATTGTTGGGGCGGGTGGCGTCGCTCGCGAGATCATCCGACTCGTCGAGCCGTATCGAGTGCACGTCACAATTGTCCGGCGAAGCGGTGTACCGGTCCCGGGGGCGCATCTCACCGTCTCGAGCGACCAGCTGCGAGACGTGTTACCCGACGCAGATGTTGTCATCGTGGCTGCTGCGCTCACGACCGATACGCGCAACATCATCGGTCGTGAAGAATTCGACCTCATGAAGCCGAGTGCAGCGTTCGTCAACATCGCGCGAGGCGCCCTCGTCGATTCGGTTGCGCTCGTCGAGACGCTCACGTCGGGACACCTCGTGGGTGCCGCCACAGACGTGACGGATCCGGAGCCACTGCCGGATGGGCATCCGTTGTGGACGGCCCCGAACATGCTCATTACGCCCCATATGGCGGATACGCCGGAGATGACCGCACCGCTACTTGCCGAGCGTGTCCGGCGCAATGTAGCGGCGTATCTTGCCGGTCGTCCGCTGGAGGGAGTCGTCGACCCGAGCCTCGGTTATTGAGAGTCGAGCAGATTTATTTGCATTGCGCGCGTGGTGCTAATGTAGTTGAGGTCCTCGCGGGGACTAATCCTCGATAGCTCAATTGGCAGAGCAGCCGGCTGTTAACCGGCAGGTTCTTGGTTCGAGTCCAAGTCGGGGAGCAACACAGGCTGAGGGGATGCCGTGGCATTTTCACCAACTCAACGAGTGGCCTTCCGGTCTGGCATTGCCGTCGGAATTGCTGTCGCAACGTATGGGTTCTCGTTTGGTGCGCTGAGCGTTGCGTCGGGCCTCGACATCTGGCAAACCTGCGTGTTGAGCCTCGTTTTGTTCTCTGGCGGTTCTCAGTTTGCCGTTGTTGGAGTCGTCGCATCCGGTGGGCTCGCTGCCGGGTGGACGGCTATCGCGTCGAGCGCATTCTTGGGTCTTCGAAACGGCATTTACTCGATTCGGATGGCCCCGATCGTCGGAACATCGTGGTGGCGTCGCCCTATCGCGGCGCAACTCACAATTGACGAGTCGACGGCCGTCGCCCTCAACCAAAGTGAGGTTTCTGCACAGCGCGTGGGTTTCTGGACAACAGGAATTGCCGTGTTCATCGGGTGGAACTTGACGACGTTTGCGGGTGCATTGGTTGGAAATGTTCTCGGCGATGTCAACGGCCTGGGACTTGACGCTGTTGCCGCCGCTGCGTTTCTCGGGTTGCTGTGGCCTCGTCTGCGACAACTCCAGGCTGGTGTTGTTGCAGCCGTTGCGGCGGTACTCGCAACAATCTTGATTCCCATGACCCCACCCGGCGTGCCAGTTTTGGCCGGAGCCGTCGTCGCCCTCATCGTGGGCCTCACAAACTGGCTTCATCGCGACGAGGTGACCTCATGACCATGTGGACCATCGTTCTCATTGCGTCAGCGTTGTCATTTGCGACGAAGTTCACGGGCTACCTCGTACCGGCGCGTTTGCTCGAGCATCCCACGGCAACTCGGGTAGCAAACCTGTTGACCGTCGCGATGCTGGCGGCTCTCGTCGCGGTGCAATCGTTGGCGGTTGGCTCGGCGATTGAAGTGGATGCCCGAATCCCCGCGGTCATGGTTGCGGCCGTGTTGTTCGCTATCCGAGCACCATTCATCGTGGCGGTCATTGCAGCCGGGGCCGTTGCCGCACTGCTTCGTCTTCTGGGCTGGGCTGGCTAGGTCGACTTACGCGTCGATGTCATCCTCGCCGGGCATCCAACTGTTTCCGGGCTTGCCCCACCCGCTCTTTCGCATGACCTTTTCGGCGTCCTTCATGAACGGGTCGTCGAGGCGATCGACATAGAGAATGCCGTTGAGATGGTCGAACTCGTGTTGCATGATTCGTGCGAACCATCCGTCACAGACAAGTTCGAACGGAGCGCCTTCAAGGTCGACCGCCCGCAAAATCGCCGTTTCAGAGCGAACGAGCGGGTACCTCTCACCGGGGAACGATAAGCAACCTTCATCGTCGGCAGAGGTCGTTTCGCGAACCTCGGTTGGCGTGATGAAGAGCGATGGGTTTATCGCGACGCCGCGTCGTTCATTCCCTTCATCGTCGGGGTAGTCGTAAACGAACACGCGAAGCCCAACGCCGATTTGCGGGGCCGCCAGTCCAACGCCGGGGGCGGCATCCATCGTTTCAAACATGTCCCGAACGAGGTCGCGCAGCTTCTGATCGAAGTCACGCACCTCTGTGGCGTGGTCGTGAAGTACGTCATCGCCATAGATGAGAATTGGGCGAACTGGCATATGTAGAGAGTAACGGGAGTGAGCGAGGGTAATCTTGACTCATGCTTCTCGCCGACATCACAAACCTCAGCGATTTTGTCGATTACATCCCATTCGACGGCAAGCAGCTTGTCGGTATTCCGTTCGCTCTCGTCGGTGCGGTTTTTCTCTCATTGGGTGCACAGTTTCAACACGCGGGTGTCGGTCGGGTTGAATCGGATGCTGACGCAGCGAACCTGGCTAAGGGTCGCAAGGCAATCAAGACGCGCCTTCAGATGTCACACCTCATTTCACTGCTGAAACGCCCCTCGTGGCTCATTGGCACGCTGCTGTTGGTGCTGGCAATCGTGTTTCAGCTGATCAGCTTGGCTTTCTCGCCGTTGATTGTCGTTCAACCCATTGGCGCAGTGGCCCTCGTCATTACTGCGATGCTCAACTCACGCGTCAGCCGTGTCAAGCTCAATTCGATGTCGATTCTGTCGATTGTGCTATGCGTGGTTGGTATCGGTCTCTTTGTCTCTATCGCGGCATACACGGCGCGCGATCGGCCCCTCGCCGATTTCGAGCTGTGGTTGATTGTCGCCATCATGACGGTAATTCTCTTGGCGCTCGGTTCCCTCTTCTTTTTCGGCAAGGGCCAAACAAAGGCCATTTGGTACATCATCGGTGCGGGCGTGCTTTACGGCTTCGTCGCAACCCTGGCCAAGGTCGTGATGCAGGGCATCGTCACACAAAACATGTCGATACTGACGTGGGTCTGCCTGCTGCTCCTCATCGTGGGGACAGCCCTCGGGTCTCTCTTCGTTCAGAACGCGTACTCCTCGGGCCCACCCGATCTCGTCATCGCGGGGCTCACTGTGATTGACCCGATCGTTGCTGTCACCATCGCCATCGTGATTCTGCAAGAAGCCGCTCAGGCCGGCCCCGTTGAGATCCTGGCCTTTATCGGCGCCGGGATTATCTCGGTCATTGGTGTCTTCCTTCTCGCGCGTCACCACCCACAAACGCACCAGGCGGTTGACGACGTTTCTCAATCACCAGAGTCTTCCCAGAAACGGTCGTAAGACTCTTCCCGGTACAATCAATTGTTGGCTTAAGGCGGGAATCCCCGCCCCGTGGGTTCACGGCTCACGCATAGGCAAGGATTTCTGTTGGGTTCACCACGCACTCCACGCGCGACGTCATCTCGCCCGAACAAGAAGTTGACCATCCTTATTGGATGCGACACGTTTGGCCCTGACGTCAACGGCGCAGCGAAGTTTGCCGAGCGCTTGGCTGCCGGGCTCGTTGAACGCGGTCACGATGTTCACATCATGGCACCCAGCCCGAAGGGTGCACCCGCAGTCGGCATCGAGGTGCACGAGGGTCAGCCAATGACCGTTCATCGTCTTCGCAGTTGGCGTTGGATTATGCACGATTGGCTTCGATTCGCATTGCCCTGGGATATCCGCCCAGAGAGCCGTCGAATTCTCGACGCGGTGAAACCAGATGTCGTGCACTTTCAGTCGCACCTGATGGTGGGTGGTGGGCTCTCGCTTGAAGCACAGAAGCGTGGCATCCGCTTGGTTGGAACAAACCACTTCATGCCCGAGAATCTGATCGACTTCATCCCGATGCCGAAGTTTCTCGAACAGTGGGCAATTCGCCGAACGTGGGCGGCGGCAGCGAGAACTTTTGGTCGGGCCGAAGCTGTCACGACGCCAACAAGAAGAGCAGCTGATTTTCTTGAAGAGAGCACGCACCTCAATGACGTACACGCCATCTCGTGTGGCATCAACGCCCACCACTACACGCCGAATTTCAGCACGAACGTTGAGAACCGAATCGTTTTTGTTGGGCGTGTGACCGGCGAGAAAAAGCTGGATGTTCTGCTCAAGGCTGTCGCACGGCTCGACTCTGCTCTCAACGCGAAGCTGGAGATTGTTGGGACTGGCGACCTCCTGAATCACCACAAGGTCTTGGCGGCTCAACTGGGCATTGCCGAAAGTGTTCACTTCACCGGGTATGCCAGCGATGAGGAGCTTCGCGCAGCGCTCTCACGTGCCAAGGTCTTTGCCATGCCGTCGATTGCTGAGCTTCAATCGATTGCGACGATGGAAGCAATGGCCACCGCACTGCCGGTTGTCGGCGCGAACGCCATGGCGTTGCCGCACCTTATTCACGATGGGGAAAACGGTTTTCTGTTCGAGCCAAATTCCGTGGACGACCTGGTCGAGAAGCTCACACGCGTTCTCACTATGCCGCGCAAAGAGCTCGAAACGATGAAGAAGGCTTCCCTTACTTTTATTCGAGGGCATGACATCACGCGCACTCTTGACACCTTCGAAGCGCTGTACCGGGGAGAACACGTCGTCGACCCCGACCCGGAACTCACCGACGACTAGCTGCTGTTCGCGCGAAGGACTGCTCTTCAACTCGGTCCGGCGCGCAGGTTGAGCATGCGGTCCGGCGCGCGCTGACTGCTATCCTTGAGCCTCTAGGGGGCGTTAGCTCAGCCGGTTAGAGCAGCGGACTCATAATCCGTCGGTCGCGGGTTCAAGTCCCGCACGCCCTACTCAACGCCTCACGGCCGCCGTTGCATTCGTTGAATCAAGTGCCGGATGACGATCAGGGAAGTGTGCGCGCCGGGCTCGAGGCGGCTGCGCCTGAACCATATGTAGACGTGGGAGTGACTCGAACGTAGTACGTCGCACCGGAGGTGAGACCTGAGACAGTTACGCCGGGAGTCGCTGAAACTGGGTCAGCGAAGCGAACCCACTTCGAGGATGTCGACAGCCTGTAGTCGACGATGTAGTCAGTGATCGCAGCACCGTTTGTGGTTGGCACAGGCCACGTAACGTTGAACGTGGTGCTGGTTGGCGCAATTGTGAGCGAGGCGATGCGATTGGGCTTGCCCGTGAGGGTTGTCACCGTGACGGGCGAGGAAAAGCTTCCGGCTCCGAGGGACGTCTTGGCCGATACTCGGAAATTGAAGGTGGCGCCGGGCGTCAGACCAGACACTGTTGCGGCTGGACTGCGACTTACACCGTCGCCAAATGATGACCACGTGGTTGCGTTGCTTCGCTTGTACTCGATCACGTAATCGATGATTTCCGAACCGTTGTCTGCTGGCGCAGCCCATGTCAAAGAGACCGCGGTTGGCGAGGCACCGCCGGCAGAGGGCGTTGTGACCGCACTTGGAATGCCGGACAACGTCGAGACGGAGGTAATCGACGACCAGGGTCCGAATCCGTGAGGTGACTGGGCTCGAACGCGGAATTCATGACCCCGCGCGGGCAAGAGCCCACCAATGGGTGCCGAGGTCACGGACGAGATCCCGTCGGTCACGGTTGTCCATGCCGTCGTGCCCGTTGCTCGATATTGCAGGTCGTAATCGGTTACGAGACTTCCGTTGGCCGTTGCGGCGGCCCAGGACAGAACAGCAGACGTTGCCCGAACGCTTGACGTCGTCACGCTCGAAACGGAACCTGGAAGACCGGACCACGTTGTCGCGCGAACGCTCGATGCGGCTGGTCCCGCCACATCGGTCACACCATTTACCCGAAATTCATATGACCTATTCGCGATAAGCCCGTTCACCGTCAAGCTCGTTGCTGTTGAGATGGGCTTTGACGCTGTGGACCACGCCGATGAGCCCACGGCACGAAAGCTCACCTCGTAGTTCGTGAGAACCGATGAAGACAAACTCGGTTGCCATGCAAGATTGACCGCGTTGAGGCCGGTGGTGGTCGCGACGAGGCCCGTCGGGGCCAACGGGGGTGTCCTTGTGTTTCCGGCGGGGGTCAACGAAGCCAAGTTCAGCACGCCTCGCGTTGTACCGCTGTGTGTGGGGTACGGCACAGCGAGGTTCGGCACAACATTTGCCTTGACGGCAGTTGTCACATCGGACGCGCTCGCTCCCGGATTCGCCGAAAGGTACAGGGCTGCGGCGCCAGCAACGTGCGGTGCTGCCATGGAGGTGCCACTCATGGTCTTTGTAGATCCATTGGCGGCAAAGTTGAGAGACACGATGTCAACGCCGGGAGCAAGAAGATCCACACAGCTGCCGTAGTTGGAAAACTGAGCCTCAGCATCGTTGCGATCAACTGCACCAACGGTGAGAGCGTTTGGTGCCGCTGCGGGCGTGAATCGACACGCTGATGTGTTGCTGTTTCCGGCGGCGGCAACGACAACAAAGCCAGCATCAATCGCGTTCTGAACGGCGACAAGCAGAGAATCAGAGCTCAGGCACGGAAGACTCATTCGACATGTCGTACCGAGGCTCATGTTGATGATGCCGACCGTGCCCGCGGGCTTGTCGTTGATTGCCCAGTCAATGCCGGCGACAATCGTCTTAACCGATGCGCCCCCGGCCGCGCAGTCGAAGACTCGAATGGGCACGATTGTTGCCTTCTTGGCGACTCCGTAGGTGGTTGCGGCGATAGTTCCCGCGACATGTGTACCGTGGCCGTGACAGTCGGCGGAACCGCGTCCATCTGACACAAATGACGTGCCGGCGACGAGACGGGTCGCCAGTTCGGCATTGGGCGAAACGCCGGAATCGATGACGTAGACGCGTGCGCCTGCGCCAGCTGAGTCTGAATACGCGAACTGGTTGTCGGCAGGGCGCGCTGCGAAGTCGAGCATGGAGAGGTTCCATGGCGCTGGTGATTGCACCGCCATGAGTTCGACCGGCCGATCCGCCTCAACAGCTTCGCCGTTGATCGCGCCCTTGACGTCAGCTAGTTCGTCGAGCGTGAGGCTTACGGCAACCCCGCTGAGAGCATCGTCGTAAACCTGGGTCGGCGCAACGCCCAGATCTGCGAGTTCGTCGAGCAAGGCATCCGCCTGCCCCTCGGGCACCTGAATGATGTAGGTAGCTTCAGCGGATGAGGCACTCTCTGTGGGAGTGGTCTCAGCATTCGCGGCCGCGGGCACAGCAACAAGAGCAGAAGAAAAAATCGCGACGGCGAGGGATCCCCCCAGAACACTCAGCCGCCGCGAAATCTTCATGTACCTAGCCAACCATGCCCAGGGGAATTGTGCCGACCCGCTCGTCGAAGAAACATCAAAGACTTGTCGCGAGTCTGCTGAGAGGAAGTTCGCCTCACTCATACGATGAACGGGTGAGTGAACAGCCAAAGGCACCTGATTCTCCCGAAGAAGCGTATGAGTTCTTTCGCCGGCGTCGGCAGGAAATGGTCACTTTGCCGCAGGGGAATCTCGCGCTGATTGCCACCGCGTGGTTTCACGGTGCGCCGGGCGTTTTCGAGACCGTGTGGGGGATTCCCGGCGAATGGTCTGCCCGAGATCGCGGCCAGTCCGGTCTCGTCGTCCGGGCGTCAGCCTCCGACAGAATCTTCGTTAACGATGAACTTGTTGACGGAGACGTCACTGTTCTGGCAAAGGATTCAGAGACACCGGCAAAGTTGAGCTTCGACGACGGCAAGTCGGGATTCGTGATTGCGAACGAAGAGGGCGTGTACGCGTTGCGGGTCTGGGACCCGAATTCGCAAGACCTCAATGATTTTGGTCGAATTGATTCGTACGACTACAACCCGGAATGGGTAGTTCAGGCGCAGTTCATCCCGATCGAAGGCGGTCGTGCAGTGGGTGTAGATCACCTCAAGGATGAGGGCAGTACACGCGACAAAATCATCCCTGCGGACATTACCTTCACGCACGACGGAGTCGACTACACCGTCGCCGCGTTTCAAGAGGGCCGGGCCCTGCTGCTCGTTTTTGCAGATTCCACGAACGGGGATGCGACGTATTCAGTGGGCCGCTTTCTGATGTGTGCGCCAAATGCCGACGGCTCGATAACGCTCGACTTTAATCGTGCTTATTTACCCCCGTGCGCCTTTAGCTACCACTTCAATTGCCCGATGCCCCCGGCACAGAATCGCTTTCCGTTTGCGATTGAGGCAGGGGAGAAGCAAGTCCTTAATCGCTCGGGCGAGCTCCTGCACTAGGCCGGCGACCGCGTCCGGGGCGGTTTTCTCGCAGCCCATGTGCTGGAAAGCCCCCCGAGTGGATTGACGCTTCAACGTCGGTGAGCCACGAAGAAACCGCCGCGTGGTGAATCTCCTCGGCGCGTTTTGTCAGGGTCTGCGCGACCCCGACTTTCGAAATCTCTCCTGCATCCGTTTCGACTCGGTCGTGACTCCGCAGGCGCTCGAAGAGTCGCGAGGGATCCGAACCCGGCAAAGAACAACTCAGCAGCACGACATCCATGAGGTCATCCCAGCTGCGCACCACGGGCACGTCTTCTCCGGCAAGCCATTTCTGGGCAGCGTCACGTCCGATTGCGGTGAGTTCGTAACGCGGGAGCTTGTCTGGGGCTATGCCTGCGGGACGAATGTGACTCGACGCAGCCAAGCGGGCGATGGTCGAGTAGACCTGTCCGGGGTTGATGGATGCGCGGTGCGGCAGACGTGTTTCAAGCTCAAAAAGAATTTGGTGACCATATGTTGGGCCAAGTGTCAGAACTCCGAGAATCGCATCACGCACACTCACGATGATCTCCCGTCCAAATATCGCGCCAGCTATGGGGGCGCGCCCTGTTCACCCTGTGAATCTACTGGACAGGCGAGCGTCGTGAATTGCGTGGAATGCACTCACCATGCCAAACTCGTCACACACATTTCATGCTGAACCTGAAGGTCGTTGGGGAAGACGAATCTTCACACAGAGGCAAGGCAGGAATGATGGAAAACTACATTGGCAAAACCCTCGACGAGGGAACCCACGAGCGGTCTTCACGCGGCGTGGTCTACGTTCATGCCGTGCCGAAGGCGGTCAGCCCACACGTTGAGTGGGCTGTTGGTCGTGCGCTTGGCACGCCCGTCAGCTTTGAGTGGCGAAGTCAACCACTCATCGGTGACGCCGTTCGCACAGAATTCGAGTGGCAAGGACCGTTTGGTGCGGGATCTCTCATTGCCTCGTCACTTATCGGTTGGAGCGAAGTTCGTTTCGAAGTAACTGAAATGTCGGACGGCGGTCGCGCAGGCGAAAGATGGGTCTTCACTCCAAGCCTCGGGTCATTCCATGTGCACACCGATGAGGTGGGTAACTATCTCGTGTCAGAGAACGTGCTGCGCTCGCTCATCGAAGAATCTTCATCGGATGTTTTCGCCATGCGTGATGAAATAGACCGTGCCCTCGGTGGCGCCTGGGATCGCGAACTAGAGACGTTCCGAAGTGCCGGTGAGGGCGCTCCGGTGACCTGGCTACATCGAGTGGGCTAGTTGTAGCTGCGGAAAGCAGCAACGGCGTTGTGCCCGCCAAAGCCAAATGAGTTGCTAATCGCGAGAATGTCGCCCGACGGAAGCTCACGCGGGGTCGTCGCGACATCGAGGCGAATCTCTGGGTCTTGGTTCTCGAGGTTGATTGTTGGGGGCGCGAGGCGCTTGTGGAGCGCCAGGACGGTGAACATCGCTTCGATGGCTCCCGCGCCACCAAGTAAGTGACCGGTCGACGCTTTCGTCGCAGAGACAACCACACTGTCGAGGTGATCGCCAAAGACGCGACGCAGCGCGTTGTACTCGGCAATGTCGCCGACCGGCGTGCTTGTCGCATGAGCGTTAATGTGCACGACGTCGGTAAGCGATGCTCCGGCCAATTCGATGGCCTGGCGCATTGCGCGAGCAGCTGCGTTGCCTTCGGGGTCGGGTGCGGTGATGTGGTAAGCGTCGCTCGTCACAGAGCCACCAGCAACCTCCGCGTAAATGCGGGCACCACGGGCAAGCGCGTGTTCCTCGGTTTCAAGAACGAGAGCGGCCGCGCCTTCCCCCAGCACGAACCCGTCACGGTCGACGTCATACGGACGCGATGCGTGCTCAGGGTCGTCGTTGCGCTTTGACAGTGCCTGCATGGCGGCAAACGACGCGATCGGCATGGGGTGAATAGCAGCTTCGGATCCACCGGCGACAATGACGTCGGCGTAGCCGGCCTGAAGGTGTTCGTAGGCGTTGACGATGGACTCAGTGCTGGATGCACACGCCGAGACAACCGTGCGAACTCCAGCGCGCGCGTGCAGGTCCATCCCGATAGCCGCTGCCGGGCCATTCGGCATGAGCATCGGCACCGTCATGGGAAGGACTCGACGAGGCCCCTTTTCTTTGAGGGTGTCCCATGCGTCAAGAAGAGTCCAAACACCACCAATGCCTGTCGCCCAGTCAACGGCAAGACGTCCCGGATCAACTTCGGGGCTACCTGCATCCGCCCATGCTTCACGACCGGCAATAAGTGCAAATTGGCTGGATGGGTCAAGGCGCTTGACTTCAACGCGCTCGAGGATGTCAATAGCCGCTACCGCAGCCTGAGCGGCAAATGTCACCGGAAGATCGAGTTGCGCAACCCAGTCTTGAAGAAGCGGGCGGGCGCCGGACTGCTTGGCCAGAAGGCTAGCCCACGTCTCGGGCGCGGTGCCGGCGAGGGGGCTGGTCGCACCGATTCCGGTGACGACAATCTTCTTTACTGCCATGGGGAGGGCTTCCTTCGTGAGTCACTCGTTGAATCAGTGGTGATATGGCGAGCAGTTACCTCAGATTTCTCGTGTGGGTGGAACAGTCCGACAAAACGAAGCTGTTCCACCCAGGAACGAGAACTGTGCAGTCTTAGGCTGCTGCTGCGGTGATGAACGACACCGCGTCGCCGACCGTCTTGAGGTTCTTAACCTCGTCGTCGGGGATCTTTACGTCGAACTTCTCTTCGGCGTTGACCACAATGGTCATCATCGAGATGGAGTCGATGTCGAGGTCGTCGGTGAACGACTTGTCGAGCTGAACGGTCTCGGTTGCGATACCGGTCTCGTCGTTGATGAGTTCTGCAAGTCCTGCGAGAACATCGTCGTTTGACAGTGCCA
Organism: Actinomycetota bacterium; assembly: GCA_009704705.1. Classification (GTDB taxonomy): domain Bacteria; phylum Actinomycetota; class Actinomycetes; order Actinomycetales; family Microbacteriaceae; genus RFQD01. Next base: position 22,072 of record WLDR01000006.1, read on the forward strand.
TTTTCTCTCCTTGGTGGTGTGTTTGACCGTGTGCAAGTTTACGCGAGTCTCTAGGCCCGCTGAGCGCATTTACGGCAGGACGACGACCTGAGCGCCGAAGACCAGGCCAGCGCCGAATCCAATCTCGAGCGCGAGGCCACCACTGGCGTGAGGATTCTCTTCGAGAAGTCGATGCGTAGCGAGTGGAATAGATGCAGCCGATGTGTTCCCTGTTGTTTCAATGTCGCGCGCGATGATGACGGAGTCAGGAAGGTTCAACTGCTTTGCGAACTCGTCGATAATTCGCATGTTTGCCTGATGCGGGATGAAGGCCGTCAATTGGTCTGCGGTGATACCTGCTTCGTCGAGCGCGCGCTGCGCGACCTTGGCCATTTCCCAGACTGCCCATCGAAACACCGTTTGACCTTCTTGGCGAAGCGTAGGCCAGGCAACATCGCCGTGACCGTCGCGGTATTCCAAGAGTGTGTGGTTCATGCCAACGGCATCCCACTTGGAGCCATCAGAACCCCACACGGTCTTTGAAATGCCGGGATAATCGCTTGGTCCGACCACGGCCGCGCCAGCGCCGTCTCCCAGCAGGAATGAAATGGTGCGGTCTGTCGGTTCAACAATTTCGCTGAGCTTTTCGGCGCCAATAACCAGCACGTAGGTCGCGAGACCGCTTCGAACGAAGGAGTCGGCCTGAGCGATGCCATAGGTATATCCGGCGCACGCAGCCGAGATGTCATATGCGGCTGCCGGACTCGCTCCCACGCGATCCGCGACAAGCGCCGCCATGGACGGAGTCTGAACCGTGTTGCTAATGGTCGAGATGAGGACCGCGTCGATTTGGCTGGGCTTTATGCCGGCCTTCTCAATAGCCTCTGTGGCTGCCGCGGTGGCGAGGTCAGCCGCCGTGACGTTTACCGACGCGCGCTTGCGGGTAATCACACCCGTTCGTTGGCGAATCCATTCATCACTGGACTCAATGGGACCAGCGAGGTCATCGTTTGTGACGACGAGGTCTCCGCGAGCGGCTCCGAGCGCATAAATACGCGAGTGCGCGGCTCCATGCGACTCATTTAGTGAAATGTGGGCCATGTGCGTGTCCTTGTCTGCCTGTAAGACCTTACTGGTGAAGAAACGTTACGCGAGCGAGTCAATCAGCTCGCGGGCTGCAACAAGGTCGGCTGGTTCTTTGATTGCGACGGTGGGGATGCCCTTGAGTGCGCGTTTGGCCAGCCCCACGAGTGCCCCTGCCGGAGCAACCTCGATGATGCCAGTGACGCCGGCCGCCGAAAACGACTCCATGCAGAGGTCCCAGCGAACAGGTGACGCAACTTGCCCAACCATGAGGTCGATGTACGCGCGGCCATCCGTAACTCGCGAACCATCTCGGTTGGTCCAGAGACCTCCACGCGGATTTGCG
>WLDR01000060.1 GCA_009704705.1 Actinomycetota bacterium
GATGAGTTGGGCCTGCCAGATGAATTCATCGAGCATGCAACGCGTGAGGAAATCCTCGAAGACGCAGGCCTTACCGCGGCGACAATTGCGCGGGATGTCATCGCTCAGGTGCTTGGGAGCAAGATTCCCATCGCTCGACCGCTAGACGAGCCCACGGTGACCAGCGAACAGGTCAAGGGTAAGAACTAGCTTTCGTCTCAGGCCACGCCCGTGATGGCGGGTTTGTGGAATGCCTTCTTGTTCACACGTTCGCTCGCGCCAACGCGGTCGAGATAGGGCGTAATTCCGCCCATTTGGAACGGCCAGCCAGCGCCGAGAATCATGCACAGGTCGATGTCCTCGGGGAATCCGACTACCTTCTCCTTGAGCATCCGGGCGATTTCGTCGGCCAGGCCATCTTCGACTCGCCTGTTGAGCTCTTCGGCTGACCTGGGAGATGCACCGCCCGCAACGATGGCACGTGCCTTGTCATCGAAGCCAGTGATGTTTCCGTTCTTGTCACGCGTGAGCAACACTCCGGCCTCGGCTAAGGCATGAAGGTTGTCGCTTCGGAAGAAACGATCGGGGAACGCCGCGTGGTGAGTATCGAGTACGTGAGCTCCGACTTTGAGTCCGACCAAGTCGAGCAGTTCGAACGGTCCCATCGGCATGCCAAACGAATCCAGAGCCGATTCGACCGTCTCAAACGGGGTTCCCGTGTCGACAGCGTGCATTGCTTCACCGAGTAGCTTCGCCAGCAATCGGTTCACCACGAATCCGGGTGCGTCGGCTGTGATAACGGCCGTCTTCTTGAGCTGCTTTGCAACGTTCATCGCAGTTGCGAGAGTCGCATCGTTCGTTTTGGGGGCGCGCACCACCTCGATGAGAGGCATGACGGCAACCGGGTTGAAGAAGTGGAATCCGACAAGTCGTTCAGGGTGCTTTAGCTTCGAGCCGATCTCCGTGACCGAGAGGGAAGACGTGTTCGTGGCCAGAGTCGCACTTTCGGGAATGACGGCCTCGAACCTTGCAAGTACTTCGTGCTTGACCGACATCTCTTCGAAAACAGCCTCGATGACCCAATCGGCATCCGCGAACGCGGTGGGGTCGGTTGAGCCCGAAACCAGAGCGTGAATGCGTCCGGCATCGTCGGCGCCCATGCGGCCCTTCGCAAGAAGAGCGTCGATTTCGCCGTGGATATATTCCAAAGCCTGGTCGAGGCGACCTTGGTCTATGTCAGTAAGCACAACGGGAACACGCAAGCGTCGGGCGAAGAGCAACGCAAACTGACGAGCCATGAGTCCGGCGCCAATGACGCCGACCTTGGTGATCTTGTTTGCCAGTGCTGGGTCTGGAGCACCTGCTGGCTTCTTGGCGCGCTTCTGCACCAAATTGAAGGCATAGATGCTCGCCTGGAATTGATCTCCCGAGATGAGCTCAGCCAGCACGTCATCTTCGCGCGCGAATCCCTCGTTTCGAGTTCCCGACTTCGCAGCCGCCATGAGGTCAAGCGCAGCAAACGGCGCCTTCGCAATTGTTCCAATTCGCTTCGTTACCGTGGAGCGCGCAATCTTTATTGCGGCATCCCACTTCACGGCGCGTTCGACCTTGCCGGGTTGGTGTGGTCGCTTGACCTTCTTGCCACCAAGCACTTCGTCTGCCCACTCGAGTGATTGCTCCAAGAAGCGACCGGGGCCAAACATTGCGTCTGCGATGCCGAGGTCGAGCGCCTGTGGGGCCGACAGCATCCGATTGTTCTTCAACGGGTTTGAGAGCATGACCGTGAGCGCGTTTTCAATGCCGATGAGGTTTGGTAACAGATACGCGCCACCCCAGCCCGGCACCAATCCGAGGAATACTTCGGGCAGGGCAATCGCGGGGGCACTCGAGTCGACGGTTCGGTAATCCGCGTTCAAAGCAATCTCGAGCCCGCCGCCAAGCGCCAACCCGTTAATGAAGACGAAGGACGGACAGCCGAGCTCGGCTAGCCTCCCGAGTGCGCGGTGTCCAAGTTCTGCGAGTTTGCGAGCAACGGCCTTGGACGGGATGTCAGCCACGCGACTCAGATCCGCACCGGCCGCCAGAAAGTATGGCTTGCCCGTCACCGCAACGGCCTGAATCTCACCGACGCTCACGCGCTGGGCGAGCGCGACCAGGGTGTCATCGAGCTGCATCAGTGTTCGCGGACCAAGCGTGTTAGGTCGCGTGTGATCGAGCCCGTTGTCGAGCGTGATGAGAGCCATCATTCGGCCTGAGGCGAGGCGAACATCCGTGACCGAACTGTTGGTCACGACCTCCTCGGATGACAGCGCGAGGAGGTCGGAGAAGTCGATGTTGTCGTAGTTGCCCATGTCGATTACTTGCGCTTTCCGTCGAAGTGCGGGTTCTCCCAAATCACAGTGCCACCCTGACCGAGCCCGATGCACATCGCAGTGAGGCCGTAACGAACATCTGGGCGCTGTTCAAACTGTCGCGCAAGTTGAATCATGAGTCGAACACCACTCGATGCGAGAGGATGCCCCAGCGCGATTGCTCCACCGTAGAGGTTCACTCGTTTGTCGTCGTCGGCAATGCCGAAGTGATCGAGCAGACTTAAGACCTGCACTGCGAAAGCTTCGTTCAGTTCGAAGAGCCCAATGTCATCGATTGTGAGGCCCGCTTTCTTGAGCGCCTTCTCCGTCGATGGAATGGGGCCAATTCCCATTACCTCGGGCTGCACACCAGCGAATGCAAACGAAACCATGTGCATTTTTGCGCTCATGCCGGCTGCCTGTGCTGCCGATTCGCTGGCGAGCAAAGAGACTGTTGCTCCGTCTGTTAGCGGAGAAGAGTTGCCCGCGGTGACGCGACCGTGCGGCCGGAACGGAGTTTTGAGGGTCGACAGGCCCTCCAGGGTTGTTTCCGGGCGTCGGCCTTCGTCCTCTGTCGCCAACCCCCATCCGGAGTCTGTCTTGATGGCAATGGGAATGAGGTCGGGTTGAATGTTGCCATCTGAGTATGCCTGAGCGACCTTCTGCTGACTTGCCATGGCGAAAGCGTCTGCGCGGTCCTTGGTCAGTTGAGGAAAACGATCGTGCAATCGTTCGGCGGTCGCACCCATGTTCAAGGCGTCTGCTTCGACGAGCTTTTCTGCGACGAAGCGAGGATTCGGGTCAGCATTGAATCCAATGGGGTGACGTCCCATGTGCTCAACGCCACCAGCAATGGCGAAGTCGTACATGCCATACCCAATGGCCCCGGCCAACGTCGTCACAGAAGTCATGGCGCCTGCACACATTCGATCGATGGCGTATCCCGGAACGCTGAGTGGGAGTCCGGCAAGGATTCCGACCGTTCTGCCGAGCGTCAGACCTTGATCGCCTGTTTGCGTGGTGGCGGCTATCGCGACGTCGTCGACTTTGCTCGTGTCAAGCTTTGGGTTGCGCTCGAGGAGCCCCATGAGAGCTTTCACTGCGAGGTCGTCGCTGCGCGTGTTCCAGTACATGCCCTTTTCGCCGGCACGACCAAATGGAGTGCGAACTCCGTCTAGGAAGACAACTCGTTCCATGTTCGACATCTTGACTCCTCTGTGAGAGATAACCGTCTTTGAGCCTACGACGAGACCGGGAGCCGTGCCAGCGCTACTCAGTCGAGACGTGATCTTCGAGCGGGGGATCGACGACGGGAAGAGGAGATTCGTCCAACAGCGCGTCAACGATGAGCGGTCCGCAGATCTCAACTTGCCACGGTCGCGCTCCGCCCGACAGCAACGCTGTCGCCACGTGTTGTTCGTCAACGACAGGTGGCGGCTCCCATGCGACGCTGCGCAACAGAGCAGGTGTGAGCAGGTTCTCGATAGGAATCTGGAGATTTTCGGAAACCGCCTGCATGCGAGGTCGCATGCGGAGGAGCCGCTCGTGAGCTTCAGGGTTGCGCTCGGCCCACGCGCGTGCTGGCGGTAACTCGGTGGTCTTCACTCGAAGTGCGGGAAGGTCTTCCGTGCGCCGACCACGTTCAATTGCGGCCCACCACTCATCAATCAGTGAGCGAGATGCTCGACCATTGAACGCCTTGACCTTCGACAGTGCGACCTTGGATTCGGGATTTGCAGCGACGGCTGCCACGAGACTGGCATCGGGAACGAGCCGTCCGGGAGCGACGTCGCGCTGTGCCGCAATGCGATCTCGCGCCAGCCACAATTCTCGAGCAATGGCTACCAGTCGAGTTGATCGCAGTGTGTGCAGACCAGACAGGCGACGCCAGGGTTCGATGGCGAGCTCCTTTTCAGGCTTGTCCAGCGTCGCGCGAAATTCTTGACGGGCATAGTTGGTTTTTCCGGCCTCATCCAGCATCACGGTCATCACATCGCGGAGATCCACCAACAACTCAACGTCAAGGGCCGCGTACTCAAGCCACGGCTCCGGCAGGGGCCGAGTGGACCAATCGACTGCACTGTGCGCCTTCTCGAGTTGAACGCCAAGAAGCTCCGAGACGACGGCGCCCAGCCCGACACGGTTCAGTCCGAGCAGTCGTGCAGCGAGTTCGGTGTCAAAAACGTGTCTCGGCGTGATTCCCACTTCGCGAAGACACGGCAGATCTTGACTCGCCGCGTGAAAAATCCATTCCTCGTCACCGGCTACTTCGGTCAGTTCCGCCATGTTTCCGATTGCAGGCGGATCAAACAAAAACGTGCCTGCATCGCGCCGATAGACCTGAATCAAGTAGGCGCGCTGTGAATATGTGAACCCGGATGCTCGCTCGGCATCGACTGCGAATGGGCCGGTGCCACTTCGTAGCGCGCTACACGCTTGCGAAAAGTCCTCGCCACTGTCGATTACGTGAACGCTAACCACGCTCCCGGCGCCGAGCATCCAGACTCGTTGCTCCCTCTCTTGGGGGGAGTCCCGCAAGCATGGCGAGAAGCTCACCCCAGGCCTCGATGTGGCCTCCAATGTTGCCGGGGGCAGGGCTCCACGAAGCACGAAGTTCGACGTGCGCGGTGTCTTGTTCGCCGGCTAGTTCACCAAATCCTTTTGCCAAGATTCGTGTTGCCGTTCCCGAGGCGCGAGTGTATTCAACTTCTCTCGAAGCCAGGGCATCGGTGAGCCATGACCACGCGACGTCTGCCAAGAACGGATCCGTCGAAATGTCTCCTTCTAAAGGGGCCTGCGCGAAACACACCACACGTGACGTTCCTCCCCACCCATCTTGTCCTTCGGGGTCGTACAGATATACGAATCGCCCTGCCCCGTGTGCCGAGGTATCGTCGGCGTCGAGTGGAAGAACCTCGGCTGCAAAGGCCACAGAGTAGGGTGCGATGCCGGTGGGCGAGGTGATGCTTCGAACACGCAGGTCTGATCTCATGGGGCCTGCAGCCAATTGGGCTGATGCGGCAGCGAACTCCGGGGGGACACCGTCGTTTTCATGTGCGGTCACGTTTCGACCTTACCGACGGGTTGCTACGAGCCGTTGATAACGCGCCGACGTTGGAAACGCGCAAATGCAATCTCGGGGTCGAAGACGACCCCCATCAATTCGAAGTCTTCTGTACCCACATCCAAGGTCGATCGCACGATGCTCATGATTGTGTCGATATTGGCTGTTTCTGATGGAATCAATAGAGACACGAATAACTCGTCAATGCGTCGATGCGAAAGCAGGTCGCGTAGCAGTCTCGGGCCGCTCTCGCAGAGAATTCGTGTCGCGACGGACTCGCTAATGGCCTGACTGAGAGAGTCAGGGTCAGTGACGACGGTGAGTCGATCGAGGTGCGGGCATGATTCAACGGGCAATAGTCCCGAGGATGAAAGCACGATGAGCTCGCCGTGAGGCGGGAAGTGCCATCCTTCTTTTCGCACGGTCTCTCCGCCCGTGACGACCAGTTCTGCCTCGGCGCGAATCTGACGCAAGAGGTGTCGGTCGCGACCGGATGTCAAGCTCCTCGACGTTCCGTCACTGCCAACGGCCAAGCCATTCTCGTCGAGCAAAATGTTGGCTCGCCACCATGTTTGTGATTGTGGCCATTCGACCGATGAATAGACCGGATGCACGAACTAGGAAGTTGCTTCGGTGAGGCGAGTCTTGATTTGACGCTTGATGCGCCAGAGCATTCCGGTCATGCCTCGCACGCGGAGGGGTGAGATGAGGTCATTGAGCCCCAACGAGCTAGGAAAATCGTCAGGAACGCCGAGGACCTTTGCTGCCGTGAGCCCGGTCAGTCCCTGCACAAGAATCGAAGCGAACCCGCGAGTGGTGGGTGCCTCCCGGGGGGCGGTTGCAAAGACGCCGACGACGTCGGCGGCGTCCACCTCCACGAAGATGTAGACGGGGGACTGGCATTCCTCCACGCGCTCGAGAAGTTCAGGGTGTTCTGCGTAACGCGGCGGCAACTCCGGAAGCTCGTTCGCGAACTCGAGCAGAAACGTCAGTCGATCTTGCGGGGACAGCTCGTTGAAGTCGGTTGCAATGTCGTCAAGAACCGAAGGAGAATCGCTAGCCAACAGTGGCGCCTTTTTCAATGGGCACCCTGACGGCCGAGCCCCATTCCGTCCATGACCCGTCGTAGTTGCGCACGCCCTCAAATCCGAGAAGGTACGTGAGCACGAACCAGCTGTGACTGGAACGCTCTCCGATTCGGCAGTAGGCAATGATGTCATCACCCTTTCGAAGCCCTGCTCCGTCCATGTAGGTGGCTTCGAGATCAGAGCGACTCTTGAACGTTCCGTCTTCGTTCACCGCGCGGGCCCACGGTACGTTCGCGGCACCAGGAATGTGCCCGCCGCGCAGCGCACCTTCTTCGGGATAGCTGGGCATGTGTGTGCGTTCGCCAGAGAATTCCTCCGGGCTCCGAACGTCAATCATTGGCTTGCCAATGTGCGACATAGTGTCGCTCAAGAAAGCTCGGATTCTCTCATCGTCACGCGTGACCACGGGGTACTCAGTTTCGGCACGGTCGGGCTTTTCCGTTGTGAGTGGCAAAGCTTCAGCTATCCACTTGTCGCGTCCGCCGTCCAGAATGCGAACATCGTCATGACCGTACAACTTGAAGACCCACAGCGCGTACGTGGCCCACCAATTGCTCTTGTCGCCGTAGATGACCAGCGTGTCGTCACGCGATATTCCCTTGCGCCGCATGAGGTCGGAAAAGTCTTCCGGTGAAAGGTAGTCGCGAACCACAGAATCATTCAGTTCGGTGTGCCAGTCCAACTTGACCGCACCCGGTACGTGTCCGGTTTCGTAGAGCAAAACGTCCTCGTCGCACTCGATAACGACGAGACCGGGAGTTTCGAGGTTCGCGCGAAGCCAGTCTGTCGATACGAGGGCTTCGGGGTGGGCGAAATCACTAAAGCGATCAGATGTGTCGAACGAGACGGACATTCTTCTTGGCTCCCTAGGGGTAGTTCACGAACGCGCGAGTCAGATTCATCGTTTTTCTCGAAGTAGTCTTTACAGGCGCACTTCGACTCTAAGCATCTCTTCGAGGTTGTGCTAATTAGTTACGAATCCTTTCCCCGCTTTTTGAATCTTCCCAACAAACGTTCAGGTATCGGCATGCCCTCGGAAATCACATCGCTGTGCGAACGAAATCCATCTCTGGAAGCACAGCAAATCGTCGCAGGCCTCGTTCCGCCTCCCCAATTTGCTGAAGCGACGTTTGCGAGCTACATCCCCGACCCCGATTTTGACTCGCAGGCAATTGCTCGCGACCGCCTGATCGAGTTCGCCGCGTCTGGTGGCACGATAAAGACAGGCCTCTTTGCAAAACCCAAGAAGGATGACGCCTCACGACCGGGCGTCTACCTCGACGGTGGGTTCGGCGTTGGAAAAACTCACCTTTTGGCGGCCGCGTGGCATGCGTCTCCTGGTCGCAAGAAGTTCTTTGGCACATTCCTGCAGTACACATCGCTCGTTGGTGCTCTAGGTTTCGCTCAAGCCGTAGATGCGCTTCGCGGTGCCAGCCTGATTTGCATCGACGAGTTCGAACTCGACGATCCCGGCGACACGATGATGATGACGCGCATGCTGGGGGAGCTCGTCTCAGGTGGCACGCGCATCGCCGCCACGAGCAATACGCCGCCACACGCCCTTGGCGAAGGCAGATTTGCCGCAGCGGACTTTCTCCGTGAAATCCATGCACTGGCTGCCAATTTCGATACGTTGCGCATCGATGGCACTGATTTTCGCAAGCGAACCACGGACGGCGAAGCACTCACGCTGTCGGAGTCACAACTCGAGACCATGGTTTCCACTTTTCGGGGGCGCGGAGAGACCGCAACTCTTGACGGCTTTGACGCGCTCTTGGTTCACCTCGCCACAGTGCATCCGTCGGTTTACCCC
>WLDR01000061.1 GCA_009704705.1 Actinomycetota bacterium
GGGCGAGTCCAGCGCTCGAAGATTCGTGTGGCGGCAATCATGCCCACCACGTAGACACACACCATTCCGCTGATCTGAAGCGTCAGAATCGTGTCGATCCGAAAGTCGTTGAATGTCATGAGCGTGAGTGACCCGCTCGAGATGATGAACATGATGATCAGGCTTCGTCGCGGCACCGCATCCGGCTCAGAACCTTTCGCCATGAATTTCGGCAGGTCGCCGTCGCGCCCCAGCGCCGAACCGAGTTTGCCTGCTCCGGCGAAATAGGCGTTGACCACTCCGAAGCTCATGACGCCGGCAATCACGGCTATGACCGTGCCGCCCACGCCGGGTGAAGCGGAGTTGACCAGATTCAACAACGGAACGGAGCCGACCCCCGCTTGGTCGCCCAACACACCGATGGTCGCCCACTGTGTGACGAGATAGGCGCCACCGGTCAGCACGAGCGCGAGCCCGGTCGCAATCGGGATGATCCGTCGTGGGTCTTTGAACTCCGCCGCGATGTGCGTGCCGACTTCCCAGCCCGCGAACGCCCACATCAACAACAGCATGGCCTGACCGACTCCGACGAGTCCGTTCGGCATGAACGGGGTGAAGTTCTCGGGGTTCACAGCCGGGGCGCCGACGGATGCGACGAGCACGACCACCATCATCATCAGCGCCGTCAGCACGAACTGTACCCAGCCCGCCAGACGCACACCGAGCAAATTCAGGGCAAACGGCGCGACATACAAGACCAGCACAATCGGCAACATCGCCGAGCGAGAAAGCCCGAGCACCGCCACGATGTATTCGGCGCCCATGACCGACACAATTGGCAGGCCTGTTGAAACACCGAAGTAGAACCAGTAGCCGGTCATGCGGGCAAACGTGTTGCCCATGCTCTTTCGCACGTAGCTGGCCACGCCGCCCGAGTCGGGGTAGCGCGCGGCAAGGGCTCCGAATGTGGCAGCGACGGGGATAGTCAGAACGACCATCAGCGCAACACTCAAGATTGACGCCGGGCCGGCGACGGCGGCCGAGAGTCCCGGAAGAACAAGAATCCCACTCCCCAGCACCGATGCCACATAGAGGGCGGTGCCTTGCGCGAGGCCAAGGTGTCCGTGCTGTGTCTTCTGAGTCACGCCCTCACTCTGCCATGTTCGTGGTTGGATTGACGCATGAGTGAAAACAACTTGACCAAGCCAGAAATCGACGCTCCGATGGAGCCGGCACCGGCCGATCTCGTCATCATCGACCTCGTCGAAGGTACGGGCGCCGAGGCCACTCCGGGATCAACCGTAGATGTGCACTACCTCGGTGTGGAATATGAAACCGGCGAAGAGTTCGACGCCTCGTGGAACCGAGGTGAATCAATCAACTTCCCGTTGCAGGCGCTCATTTCGGGCTGGCAAGAAGGCATTCCGGGCATGAAGGTTGGTGGTCGCCGTCAGTTGATTTGCCCTCCCCACAAGGCCTACGGCCCCGCCGGTGGCGGACACTCGCTGTCGGGCAAGACGCTCATCTTCGTGATCGACCTGCTGGGCGTGAGCTAGGCACATGGCTCGGGCCTCTGGCCTGCCCGCTGTCGACGAGCAAGCAATTCGGTGGTCGGTTCCGCGCGCGCAAGTTGCGCGCGAATTGTCCGGCGGTTCGGGAGCCCCGCGACCGCTCTTGCTGATGCTTCATGGGTATGGGTCACACGAGCTCGACCTCTTCGGCCTTGCCGAGTACCTGCCGAGTGACTATGTCGTCGCATCCGTGCGTGGTCTCTTGCCGGCCGGCAACGGATATGCCTGGTTCCCGCTGGAATACGACCCCGCGTCAGACACGCTCCTGCGTGATGCGAATGACGTCAACGAGTCTGCCCGCGTTCTCTTGACGTGGCTTGACACACTCGAAGCTGAAGTTGGACCAGTTTCGCCAATTGTCTTGCTCGGTTTTTCCCAAGGCGGAGCGATGGGCATCCAGTTGCTGCGACACGCGCCCGAGCGGTTTGCCGCCGCGGTCATCTTGGCCAGCTTTGTGATCCCCGACGATTCACCGGGGCACGATGAACGGGATGCGGCGCTCGCCGGTGCGAACATTCCCGTGTTCTGGGGTCGCGACCCCCATGACCCCGTTATCGGCGAGGAACTCATCTCGTTCACACGCCGATGGCTTCCCGAGCACTCCGACCTTGACGCGCGCTTGTATGCGAACGTTGGCCACGGCATCTCTATGGAAGAAATCGAAGATGTCAGTGCGTTTCTCGGCGGTTTGTCGTAACCGAAGAAACGCTTATCTTTCGAGCCGCTCAGGTGTTGAGTGAGAATCGACGACCTCGCACGTCGTCTGCGCTCACTTGCATCCACACGTACGGACGATCCGGCGCAAAGTCCAAAATCGGCAATTTGTCGAGAATCTCTTGGTCTGAGCCGAGCGTCAGCGTGCGCAGATGACCCAGAATCACAACACTCCATGCGTTCTCAGAAAGCTGCCACGCAGACTCGAATGCAACCGCCCGGTTGTCGCAGTCGACACGTAAACGTGAGTCGGCCGCGGTACGAAAGTAAATGTCCTCGCCGAACACGACGTAGTTCACTGGAAAAATATCGGGCGCACCGTCGCGAGCACTGGCGATGCGACCAATCTGAGACGTCGCGAGCAATTCCCACGCCTCATCGCGAGTCAATCGCGTTATCGGATTTACCACGCAGCTACTTCGATTGAGGAAGCGCACCCCAGGCGTTCGACTTGGGGTCGGATGGCGCAACCATGAAGACAATCATCAGAATCGTGCCCACGAACGGCAAGAACGTCAACAGAACGAACCACCCCGAGCGCCCAGTGTCGTGAAGTCGACGCACAGCCACGGCGAGCGACGGTAAGAGAATCGCAAGCGACCATGCCAACAGAACGAAGTACGCCGGGTTGAATACGGCAGCCATGATCTGATCAAAGGCTGCGTCGTCGGTTGCCCCGCTGGCGATGATGGGAGCAATCATGTCGAACATGATCACGGAGTAGATCGCGCCGAGCAATCCGCGAGTCACGTACTCAAAGAGGGTCCACCACCAGAATTCCGGACGACCGGCGCGCCCAGAAAACGTGGCGTACTTCGAGAAGACGGAACGAATCGAACTGAAGAATGTCATGGGTCCAGAATAGCCTCAGCCATATGTCGAGACACGACCCAATTTTTGATCCGGATGCGCCCGCGCAGGCCCCGGTTGCGTCCGAGCTGGGGCCGTTCGAGTCCCCGACGTCCGAGTCCCCGACGTCCGAGCACCTGCCGCCAACGCTCGAGCCATCCACACTCGAGCCTCCCGAGCCCGGGCCAGAGGCCCCCGCCTACCAAATCGTGCGTGTCGCCACGGGCGAGCAGCGCTCCGTCGGTGTCGCGTACGCGCTTTTCTGCCTCTCGTTCATTGGGGTGGCCGGCATCCAACACTTCTACTTGGGGCACTTCTTTCGAGGCGCCCTCTGGTTGTTGACCTGGGGGCTCTTCGGCATCGGGCTCATATACGACCTCTTTGCGACCGGCTCACAGGTCTATGCCTTCAATGTGCGTCGATCCACCGTGGTTGCGCAGCCACTGATCTAGTCCGCATCCACCCCCACTGCGCTGGTTTCTTCGCCCGGCAGGGCTCTGGTAAGGTTGGCAAGTTGCCGTGTAACGGCCGCGGATCAAGAGCGCCACTGCACACTGCAGTTGGCACCGCGCAACGAGAAGAAAAGAAAGGGGATCACCACATGGCTCTCGAAGCAGACGTCAAGAAGGCGATCATCGAAGAATATGCAACTCACCCCGGTGACACTGGATCCCCTGAGGTCCAGATTGCGTTGCTCACCAAGCGCATCAAGGACCTGACGGAGCACCTCAAAGAGCACAAGCACGACCACCACTCACGTCGTGGACTGCTTCTGCTTGTTGGTCAGCGCCGCCGTCTTCTCGGTTACCTGTCGGACATCGATATCGAGCGTTACCGCTCGCTGATTGAGCGTCTCGGCCTTCGCCGCTAGTCAGCCCGAAACTGCTGACGAAGCTCGCAACGAGAACGTCACGATGGCCTCACCTGTGGGTGGGGTCATCTTTTTTCGCCTGTATTTGAGTAGGTGCCCCTGCGCGACTTTGTGGGACCCCTCCTGTTAGGCTTGTCCACGAGCTGACGGACAGTTTTCGCTGGTCCTCGGTGGTGGGTTACCGAACGCGTTCGGTGATTTTCTACTGGTGGCCAGCACGAAGTCTCGATACTCGTGCACGAACACGCGTACGGTTACGCGCCTTCGGTTTGTCATGCTCACAGAAGCGTCGTGTGGCGCGCGAAGGAACGCAGCATGCGCTGCGGCTCAGGCAATCACACGGCATCGATGGTGAACCCGCACACGGTGGGTTTGCAAAATACATAAGGAGGAACCTGTGGAAGGTCCCGAAATCAAATTCGCCGAAGCCGTTCTCGACAACGGCAAGTTCGGCAAGCGCACGATTCGTTTCGAAACGGGTCGTCTCGCGCAGCAGGCACAGGGTGCTGTCGCTGCGTACCTCGACGAAGAAACCATGCTGTTGTCGGCCACCTCGGTCAGCAAGCAGCCGAAAGACCAGTTCGACTTCTTCCCGCTGACGGTGGATGTTGAAGAGCGCTCGTACGCAGCCGGCAAGATTCCCGGCTCGTTCTTCCGCCGCGAAGGTCGCCCGTCGACCGAAGCCATTCTCGTGTGCCGTCTCATTGACCGCCCACTTCGCCCGTCGTTCGTCGAGGGCTTGCGTAACGAAGTCCAGATTGTCATCACGGTGCTTTCGATCGCACCCGGTGAGTTCTACGACGCGCTCGCGATCAACGCAGCAAGCGCATCCACGCAGATTTCTGGCCTGCCATTCAGCGGCCCTATTGCCGGCGTGCGTCTCGCGCTCATCGACGGCCAGTGGGTTGCATTCCCCACGGTCGACCAGCTCAAGCTCGCGGTCTTCGACCTCGTTGTCGCTGGTCGCGTTGTCAAGACGGCCAAGGGTGAAGATGTCGCCATCATGATGGTGGAGGCAGAAGCAACCGAAGGCAGCTGGGACCTGATTCAGGCCGGTGCTACCAAGCCAAACGAAAAGATTGTGACCGAGGGCCTCGAAGCATCGAAGCCGTTCATCACCGCTCTCGTGAAGGCTCAAGAAGACCTCGCTCGTCAGGCGGCCAAGGAGGTTCAGGACTACCCGGTCTTCCTTCCGTACACCGACGAACTCTTCGCTGCGGTTGATGCACTTGCTCACGACGAGCTCGTTCGCATTTACCAGATCGCCGACAAGGTCGAGCGCCAGAGCGCGGATGACGCACTCAAGGCAACGGTGAAAGAAGCCATCGCAGCCAAGGTTGAGGCGGGCGAACTGCCTGCTGAGGCCAACGGTCAGGTCAGCGCTGCTTTCAAGTCGGCGACCAAGAAGGTTGTTCGCGGTCGCGTACTGACCGAAGGTGTTCGCATCGACGGTCGCGACAAGACCACGATTCGTCCGCTCGATGCAGAGATTCACGTGATTCCTCGCGTGCACGGCTCGGCTATCTTCCAGCGCGGTGAGACGCAGATTCTCGGTGTGACCACCCTGAACATGCTCAAGATGGAACAGCAGATTGACTCGCTGTCGCCAGTGAAGAGCAAGCGTTACATGCACCACTACAACTTCCCGCCATATTCGACTGGTGAAACCGGTCGCGTGGGAACCCCGAAGCGTCGTGAAATTGGTCACGGATTCCTTGCTGAGCGCGCACTCGTGCCCGTTCTGCCAGCCCGTGACGAGTTCCCCTACGCAATCCGTCAGGTATCTGAGGCGCTCAGCTCGAACGGCTCGACCTCGATGGGTTCGGTCTGTGCATCGACGCTGTCGTTGCTCGCCGCCGGTGTTCCGCTTCGCGCACCCGTCGCTGGTATCGCCATGGGCCTCGTCAGCGACGAGGTCAACGGCGAAACGCGCTACGCCGCTCTGACCGACATCCTTGGTGCCGAAGACGCACTCGGCGACATGGACTTCAAGGTTGCTGGAACGAGCGAGTTCATCACTGCAATTCAGCTCGATACCAAGCTCGATGGCATTCCTGCGTCGGTACTGGCGGGCGCGCTTGACCAGGCAAAGGAGGCTCGCACGCAGATTCTGCAGGTGATCACCAACGCCATCAGCGGTCCTGATGAGATGGCTGCCACCGCTCCGCGTGTGATCAGCGTTCAGATTCCGGTTGACAAGATCGGTGAACTCATCGGGCCTAAGGGCAAGACGATCAACGCGATCCAGGACGAGACCGGCGCCGACATCTCCATCGAAGAAGACGGAACCGTCTACATCGGTGCTGTTGACGGCCCGTCGGCTGAAGCGGCCCGCGCGCAGGTCAACGCGATTGCGAACCCGCAGAACCCCGAGATCGGCGAACAGTTCCTCGGAACCGTTGTCAAGCTCGCGACGTTCGGTGCGTTCGTTTCGTTGCTTCCGGGCAAGGACGGCCTGCTCCACATCTCCGAGGTTCGCAAGCTTGCCGGTGGCAAGCGTGTCGAAAACGTCGAAGATGTGCTCAGCGTTGGTCAGAAAGTGCTCGTCAAGATCACGAAGATCGATGACCGCGGAAAGCTGTCGCTCGAGCCTGTTGTTGAAGGCGAAGAGTCGGCTCCCGCCGAGAGCGACGAGTAAGTCTCACTTTCGAGCTCACGCTCACGAATGTCCGTCCCGCGCATGCGGGGCGGACATTCTCTTTTTGCCACAGATAACGATTTCGCAACTGTGGCGAAAAATCGGTGCGTGACGCCAATACTTAAAACCCTTAATGGGAATAATTGCCGTCAGGCCTTTCCGCGGGGGTGATATGTCGGAGCACATCGAATACGACAGCACGCTCGCAACAGTGCGCCGAATTGGTCAATCCGACCTCGTCGTTCCACCGTTGGCACTCGGCACAGCCGTCTTCGGCTGGACACTGCCACCGGCACAGTCACACGCGATGCTCGATCGATTTCTCGAGTTCGGCGGTGGCCTGATTGACACAGCCGCGTCGTACGCCTCCGGCATGAGCGAGCACACGATTGGTTCGTGGATGCGCGAGCGCGGAGCCCGCGACAACGTGCTCATCGCCACCAAGGTCGGCCGCCATGCCGACGCCCCAGGACTCTCCGCGCGCAGCATTAGGGAGGGAGTCGACGCCTCGTTGGTGAGACTCCAGACAGACCGCATCGACCTGCTCTACTTGCACGCTGAAGATCCAGAAACACCCTTGGGCGACAGTCTGCTGGCTGTTGACGAGTTGATGAAGGCCGGCAAGGTGCGCGCACTGGCGGCGTCCAACTTCTCGTTGCCGGCGTTGTTGGAGGCACGCATTCTTTCGTCCTCCGGCCTTCCACGAATCGAAGCGGTGGCCTGGGAGTATTCCCTCTTACGCCGCGACATCGTGACCGCCGACGCGACGGCGCTGCTGGCCGACCTCGAAATGTCACTGATGCCCTTTTTTGTGCTCGCGCACGGGTACCTCGGTCAATTTCGGGACGTCAAAGCTAACCCGAGCACCGACGATGTGCGCTTGCGTCGCGCGGCCGCACACGTCGGGCGCCACTCCCACGCCGTTCTCAAGGTGCTCGATGGGATTGCGCTGTCACACGGCGTTGACATCTCCGCTATCGCGCTGGCGTGGGCGATTTCGCGACACGATGTCGCGTGCGCATCCATCGGGCCGGAATCAATTGCTCAGCTCGACGGGCTCATGGCGGCGCGCCACATCAACCTGAGCCGTCACGATCTCGCTGAATTGGAGCGGGTTTCGCTCTAGGGCAAAGTCGATAGGCTTATCGACCGTATGACTGCCCCGATTCTCTTTCCGCTCGATCTTCCCGAATTGCAGTTCACGGCATCCGGCGGGTCCACCGTTCGTCGAACGGTTTTGCCGTGCGGAGTTCGGATTCTGAGCGAGGTCGTTCCGGGTTCTCGCTCGGTCACACTCGGCTTCTGGGTTGCAGTCGGGTCGCGCGATGAGGTTCCCGCAGAGACCGGTGCAGACGGTTCTCACCCGGCCAGCCTTGGGTCCACGCACTTCTTGGAACACCTCTTGTTCAAGGGCACTCCCTCACGCACGGCATTCGACATCGCGGTCGCGTTCGACTCGGTCGGCGGCGAGCACAACGCTCTCACGGCCAAAGAGCACACCTGCTACTACGCGAAGGTGCGCGACAGCGATCTCGCCATGGCGGTGAGCGTGATGTGCGACATGATCACGTCGAGCGTCATCGACAAAGACGAGTTCGAAATCGAACGCGAGGTCATTCTCGAAGAGCTCGCGATGGCTGACGA
>WLDR01000062.1 GCA_009704705.1 Actinomycetota bacterium
GGGGCGAGACGATGGCGCGGTAGGTTCGCAGCACAATCACCCCAACGTTCCGGGGAACAAGCGCCAGCGTTTTGCCCACCAGAGCCACAGCAGATGTCCGGTTGGGCCCAGTGGGTGACGGCTTCGCGCCCGTCATGAAGTAGTCGCCTTGTGAAGCAAGCGTCGCAGCTCGGCTTCAAGTTGGCCAAAGGATGCCCCACTACAACTCGGCGCCGCGCGAATGACGATGTCTACACCAGGCTCGAGATTCGTCGTGCTGACCAGTGCCCGTAACCGTCGCTTAACTCGATTGCGAATAACAGCCCCGCCAACGGCCTTGGAGACAACAAACCCGGCACGTGCCTGTGGGATCGAGGCAACGGAAGAAGACTCGCCACCCTGGCCTTCGCGCGCAAGCACATGCACCGTGACGTATTTTCCCGAGTAACGGTCGCCACGACGAACAACCCTCCTAAAATCAAGAGGGTTGACCAGTCGGTGTGCCCGAGTGAGCACTGCCGTTAACTACGCCGAAAGTTCGGTGCGGCCCTTGCGGCGGCGGGCCGACAGAATGGCACGACCGGCGCGGGTACGCATACGAAGACGGAAGCCGTGAACCTTCGCGCGGCGGCGATTGTTCGGCTGAAAAGTGCGCTTGCTCATTGTGTTCTCCGTTTCAGTTCACGGTTCACAAGATCGACGAACCGCGAGAAAATTCATGGCCCCCTCGGGCCAACTTGTTAACGGTACGCGGTTACGGGGCAGTCGGTCAAACTGAGGTGTTTCGCCCATCCCACATCTTGCGTTTATCCACAGGAGTCGCTACCGTCAAGGAAGTTATCCCCAACCGGAAATCTTCACACCTCGGGGCGGATTACGTCCCTATTCTTGCGGAATGAATTCTTCCGCAGCATCTCTCAATCGAACATCTCGGGAGAACTTCATGTCTGACGACGCACTCGCCCTCACCTGGTCCTCCGTGCTCAGCGCCCTTGCCGACGATGAGACGGTGACACCCGCTCTCTACGGATTTGCAACCCTCATTGAGCCGCGAGGGATCATGGCGGGCACGATTTATCTTGAGGTGCCAAACGACTTCACGCGAAGCATGGTTGAGCAGCGCTTGAGGGATCCTCTCTTCACGGCTCTCGGCTCGCTCGGGCCAGATGCCGAAGTTTCGTCGTTCGCGATCGTCGTTAATGCTGAGCTTGCCGATCGTGTTCCGGAGAAAGAAGAACCAGTCGTCGAGGTTCCAGAGCCCGTTGCTGCGAAGGCAGAATCCCCCAACGTTAATTCGGACTCTCGCTTGAACGCCAAATACACCTTTGACAGCTTTGTCATTGGTGGCTCAAACCGATTCGCACACGCAGCAGCCGTCGCCGTCGCCGAAGCTCCAGCCAAGGCATATAACCCGCTTTTCATCTACGGAGAATCTGGTCTGGGAAAAACGCACCTCCTTCACGCGATTGGCCACTATGCCGAAAGCTTGTATCCAACAATTCGAGTCAAATACGTCAGCTCCGAGGAGTTCACGAACGACTTCATCAACTCGATCGCAAACAACCGTGGCACCGCTTTTCAATCGCGATACCGGAATATCGACATTCTCCTCATTGATGACATTCAGTTCCTTCAAGGAAAAGCTGAAACGCAAGAGGCCTTTTTTCATACGTTCAACACGCTCCACGACCACAACAAGCAGGTAGTGATTACGAGTGACTTGCCGCCGAAGAGCCTGACTGGCTTCGAAGACCGGATGCGCACACGCTTCGAATGGGGCCTCCTCACCGACGTTCAAACACCCGACCTCGAGACTCGAATCGCCATTCTTCGAAAGAAGGCCGAGAAAGAGAAGCTCAAGGCGCCCGACGAAATCCTGGAATACATCGCCAGCAAAGTCACAAGCAACATTCGCGAGCTTGAAGGAACTCTCATTCGAGTAACGGCGTTTGCAAACCTAAACAAGTCCGCCGTCGATTTGCCGCTCGTGCAGACCGTTCTCAAAGACATCATCACGCTGGACGAAGACAACGTCGTATCGCCGATCGACATTATGAATACGACGGCAGATTACTTCCGTCTATCCGTTGATGAATTGACAGGTACCTCGCGCGCTCAAGCCCTCGCCACAGCTCGACAGATCGCGATGTACCTGTGCCGTGAGATGACAAACTTGTCATTGCCAAAAATTGGTCAGCTCTTTGGCGGCCGAGACCACACAACGGTTATGCACGCGTGTAAGAAAATCGCGGAGCTCATGAAAGAACGTCGATCCATTTATAACCAGGTCACTGAGCTGACTACACGCGTACGTCAACGCTCCCAGTTCTCCCGATCCACCTAGAAGTCGCTTTAATCAAAACCTGTTTACTATCTTTCCCCTGTGGATATCATTGTGGATAAAGCCACGGCGCGCCGAGTCGGGTTGTTGACGAACCGAAAACAATTGGGGATAACGACCTCACTACCCAAAGAGCCGCGACCACTACTCGGTAGGCCGCCCACGCGCGGTACACATGTGACACCCGTGTAGTTCGAAACACGTGACCGGGTCGCGGCGAACTTCTCCACATTTCCCCACAGGTTAAGAAGATTAACAGTTAAGAGTTAAATAGATACCCCGTCATAACGTTGAGAAATCCCCACGAGACGAGTCGCTACAAAGCAGTAGCATGAAAGACCCGTCATCAATCAAGGTGGAGATGTGAAGTTTCAAGTCAACAAAGACGTACTCAGCGATGCGCTTTCTTTCGCCGTCAAACTCTTGCCCGTGCGCACCTCACTTCCATTACTTAGTGGCGTTCTGATTGAGGCTTCTGCCGAGGGCGTCAAGTTTTCAACCTTTGACTACGAAACCTCCGCTCAGACCTCAGTAACGGCGACGGTAGATCAACCAGGCCGCGTGCTTGTTCTAGGTCGGCTGCTCAACGAAATTGCGGGCCGGCTACCCGCAGCACCGGTTTCTTTTGAACTTGTGGACAACAAAGTAGTGCTCTCCTGTGGGTCTGTCACTTTTTCACTTCAGTGCATGCCGGTGGAGGAGTACCCCACAGTCCCTCAGGTTGAGGGCGTAACTGGACAGGTCCCTGGCGAAGAATTTGCTGCTGCAATTTCACAGGTCGTTGTCGCAGCGTCTCGCGAAGACAGCATGCCGGTGATCATTGGGGTCCAACTCGAGATTTCTGGAACAACCTTGAGCATGATGGCCACAGACCGTTATCGAGTTGCGATTAAGGATGTTCCTTGGGACTCCGGGAACGAGCCAGTTGAACACACAGCACTGGTGCCAGCTCGCACGATGCAAGAAATTGGAAAGACGTTTGGATCTGCGGCAGGAATCAGCATCACCCTGGCAACGAAAGATGACCGAGAGGTCATTGCGTTTCACGCCGACGACAAAACCGTGACGTCACTATTGATTAAGGGAACCTTCCCGCCGGTTCGCCGCCTTTTCCCCGAGGTTGTCGAAAACTTCGCGGTCGTCAATACGGCCGAGCTGATTGAAGCTACCCGCCGAGTCAAACTGGTTGTTGAACGCGAGGCCGCACTCAAGTACACCTTCCGAGATAACAGCATCACTCTTGAGGCGATCGGCGGCGAGCAGGCGCAGGCGTCTGAAACTATTGCTGCCGCAATCACCGGCCTGGAATTGACGGTCTCACTGAAGCCCGATTTGCTCCTTGATGGGCTCAATGCGGTTCACTCCGAATTCACGCGGCTAGGTTTCAACAGCGGCGACAACCCGAGCAAACCGGGGCCCGTTTTGATTACCGGACACACGTCGAAGGGTGAAAACTCTGACCCGGCTTACCGGTACCTATTGCAGCCAAACCTTCTTTTGCGTTAGTTGAGGTCGCTCACGTGCATCTCACGCGACTTCGCCTGAGTAACTTTCGAAACCACGAGCACACCGATCTGGAGTTGGGCGTAGGTATCTCCGTTTTTGTTGGACCAAACGGTCAAGGCAAAACCAACGCCGTCGAAGCTGTGAATTTTCTTGCGAGTGGGGCCTCACACCGAACGCACAACTCGCTCGCGTTGGTCAAGCAGAACTCTCCCAGCGCAGTCATCAACGCCGACTTTGTCAGTGGTGAAAGACGACTCAATGTGGATGTTCAAATCGAATCGGCCGGTTCCAATAAGGCTCGCGCAAACGGAAACAACATTCGTATTCGAGAATTGTCCAGATTCGTCCACACCGTGCTGTTTGCCCCTGAGGACCTTCGGCTTATCCGGGATGACCCCGATGAGCGAAGAACCTTTCTTGACGGTGTCATTGAGGTGCTTTCGCCCCGCATGATTGCCGTTTTCTCCGACTACGAACGCGTTCTGAAGCAACGAAACAGTTTGCTCAAATCACTCCGCGCCCTTCCGAAGTCTCAACGAGATCCAGGAACCCTCGATTTGTGGGATGAAAAGCTTGTTGAAATCGGATCGGAGATTCGGGTGGCGCGAATGTCAGCGGTGTCCGCTCTGCGTGAACCACTGGCTCACGCTTACCGCCAGATTGCCGGGGAAGACCATCGAACGGAGATAGCGCTCGTCTCGAAAGCAGACGATTTGGCAGAGGAACACGCGGAGCGCGATGACGCTCGGCGCACCCTCAGCATTGCCCTGCAGGCGACGCGAGACCTAGACATCGAGAAAGGCCTTTCCCACGTCGGCCCGCACCGAGACGACGTGTTGTTCTCGTTGAATAGCCTGCCCACAAAGGGTTACGCCAGCCACGGAGAAACATGGTCGTATGCGCTTGCCCTCAAGCTCGCCGTTGCAGAACTCATTCGAACGGGGGATCTCGGCGACCCGATCTTGATTCTGGACGATGTCTTCGCGGAACTAGACAACTCGCGGCGCGATCGGCTTGCGGCGGCGGTTCAATCCTTTGAGCAGGTTCTCGTGACCGCGGCAGTTGTCGCAGACGTGCCGGACCTAGGGTCCTACAAGCAATTCAACGTGCTTGCGGGAGTTGTCTCATGACCGACGACGGACTCGCAATCAGCACATATCTTCGCCTCAAAACGCTGTGGACAGGCAGCCCCGCGACACGGCGCAAACGTGCCAAGCAAAAACCGACCGGATCGGAACCGTTTACCGCCGGCCGTGACCCGGTGTCTGCCGCGGATGCGCTGGTGGGAGTAGCCAGCCAACTCGGCTGGGAACAAACCCTCGCCCAGGCCACTCTCGTCACCGACTGGGAGAACCTCGTGGGGCCGGAGACTGCCCAAAACTCCCGCATCGAGAAGTTCGATGACGGTGTGCTGACTGTCCGATGCTCGTCGACAGCGTGGTCGACTCAACTCAATTTCATGGCCGTCGACATTCGTACGAAGGTTCTTGCCGAGCACCCGGATGCTGGAGTCGAAAAAATCACGTTCATTGGGCCCAACGCCCCCTCCTGGAAACGTGGCCCAAAATCGGTTCCAGGGCGTGGCGCGCGCGATACTTACGGCTAAATAGACAAAAACCCCCGGGCGCGTTCAAATCGGCGCGCAGAAGCCAAATTCCCGGGCCAACGACGGCTGCCGACGGTACAATAGAAAGGCAATTATTTCGTTGGGAGCAAGATCATTTCCGAGTCGAGCGAACCAGAGTCCGCGGCATCCGACGCGCAGGAATACGGCGCAAATCAAATCCAAGTTCTTGAGGGTCTCGAGGCGGTACGTAAGCGTCCCGGAATGTACATCGGCTCGACCGGTGAACGCGGCCTGCACCACCTGGTCTATGAAATCGTCGACAACTCGGTTGATGAGGCACTTGCGGGGTACTGCGACACAATCGACATCACGATCATGCCCGACGGTGCTTTGCGCGTCGTCGACAACGGCCGAGGAATCCCTGTCGACGATCATCCCGTGGAGAAAATCTCCACGGTTGAGGTTGTGCTCACGATTCTGCACGCCGGTGGAAAATTCGGCGGCGGCGGATACTCCGTCTCAGGTGGACTTCACGGAGTTGGTAGTTCTGTTGTGAACGCCTTGTCGCACACGCTGGACGTCGAGGTCCACCGCGAAGGTCACGTCTGGACACAGCACTATGACAACGGCGTGCCCGCTGCGCCTCTCGCCAAGACGGGAACTTCAGACCGAACCGGAACAACGATCATGTTCCGCCCAAATTCGGACATTTTTGAAACAGTCGATTTCAGCTTTGAGACACTGCGCCAGCGATTCCAGCAGATGACGTTCCTCAACAAGGGTCTGACCATCACGCTGAAGGATGAGCGCCCAACCGCAACCGAAGAACAGGCGACGGGTGCCACATACCTGTACACGCAGGGCCTCGTCGATTACGTGCAGTATTTGAACTCGGCCAAGAAGATGGACATCGTTCACGATGAGATCATTTCTTTCGAGTCGGAGGACACCGATCGCAAAATCGCACTCGAGGTCGCAATGCAGTGGACGACCGCGTACACCGAGAGCGTCCACACCTACGCAAACACCATCAACACGCACGAGGGTGGTACGCACGAAGAGGGATTCCGCGCCGCACTGACGACATTGGTCAACAAGTACGCCCGCGAAAAGAACATCCTCAAGGACAAAGACGAAAACCTGTCTGGAGACGACGTTCGCGAAGGCCTCACCGCGGTCATCTCGGTGAAGCTCGCGGAACCTCAGTTCGAAGGGCAGACGAAGACCAAGCTCGGAAACACCGAAGCGAAGTCATACGTACAGCGAGTGACCGGCGATTTCTTGGGCGACTGGTTTGAACGCAACCCCAACCAGGCAAAAGACATCATCAGAAAATCGATTGTTGCTGCCCAAGCGCGCATGGCCGCCCGCAAAGCTCGAGAGACAACGCGCCGAAAAGGACTCCTTGAGGGCGGCGGAATGCCAGGCAAGCTCAAGGACTGCCAGAGTAATGACCCCGCATTGTCTGAGGTCTTCTTGGTCGAGGGTGACTCGGCCGGTGGCTCCGCGGTGCAGGGACGAAATCCAGACCGCCAAGCCATCCTCCCTCTTCGCGGCAAGATTCTGAACGTCGAAAAAGCCGGGCTCGATCGCATGCTTGCGAATGCCGAAATTCAAGCCATGATCACCGCATTTGGCACGGGCATCGGGTCTGACTTCAACATCGAAAAGGCTCGCTATCACAAGATTGTTCTGATGGCCGATGCCGATGTCGACGGTCAGCACATCACGACCCTGCTCTTGACCTTGCTTTATCGACACATGCGAGAACTCATCGAGTACGGCTATGTGTACTTGGCTCAGCCTCCGCTCTACCGCTTGAAGTGGTCCAACGCCGAGCACCAGTACGTCTACAGCGACGACGAAAGAGACGCGTGTTTGGTCGACGGCCAAAAAGTCGGCTGGAAGATTCCTAAAGACAACGGCATCCAGCGCTACAAGGGCTTGGGCGAGATGGATTATCGCGAGCTGTGGGAAACCACCATGAACCCCGACACGCGAACACTGCTCCAAGTCACACTCGCAGATGCGGCTGCGGCAGACATCATCTTCTCGACCCTGATGGGTGATGACGTCGAAGAACGACGCAAGTTCATCCAGCAAAACGCAAAGGACGTGCGTTTCCTTGACATCTAACGATAACAACTCAGGTGAGGCACCGGCTGAGGCGATAACCGATCGGGTTCAGCAAGTAGACCTGCAGCTCGAAATGCAACGGTCCTATCTCGACTATGCGATGAGCGTCATTGTCGGTCGCGCTCTTCCGGATGTTCGAGACGGCCTCAAGCCAGTGCACCGTCGAGTGATCTACGCAATGTACGACGGTGGGTATCGTCCCGACAAGGCGTTTTCGAAGTGCGCTCGCGTCGTCGGCGATGTCATGGGTCAGTTCCACCCACACGGTGACAGCGCAATTTATGACGCCCTGGTTCGCTTGGTGCAGCCATGGAGCCTGCGCTACCCGCTCGCACTTGGCCAGGGAAACTTTGGCTCTCCGGGAAACGACGGTGCGGCCGCTCCCCGATACACCGAGACCAAGATGGCGCCTCTTGCCCTCGAAATGGTTCGGGACATCGACGAAGACACGGTCGACTTCCAAGACAACTACGACGGCCGCACGCAAGAACCGGCAATTTTGCCGAGTCGCTTCCCGAACTTGCTTGTCAACGGTTCCGTGGGCATCGCGGTGGGCATGGCGACGAACATCCCGCCGCACAATTTGCGCGAGGTTTCTTCGGGCGCCTTGTGGCTGCTCGAAAACCCGGAGGCGTCGCGGGAAGAACTTCTCGAAGCGCTGA